>JBFHGG010000034.1:0-26769 GCA_041583235.1 Halarcobacter sp. | reverse complement strand
CTCTAATTTATCCATGATAATATGAGCTCCTGGACCTCTATCATAGATATCACCAATGATATGAAGATGTGCTACAGCAAATCTTTGAATTACTTCTGCTAATGCTATTATAAACTTATCTGCTCTATTTAATTCTATTACGGTTTCAATTATTTCACTGTAATAATTATTGCTTGTTTGATCGTAGTCATACAATAACTCTTCTATAATAAAAGCAAACTCTTTTGGAAGAGCCTCTCTAATTTGCATTCTTGTATATTTTACAGTAACAAGTTTTGTTAAGCGTATTAAACGATAAAGATTTATTTCGTAAAACTCTGCAATATTTCCATTATCTTTTTTTCTTTCTATTATTTCTACTGGATAATAAACTAATGTAGCTAATTCTTTCATTTGTGTTGATGTGAGTTCTTTATCAAAAATCATTTCAATTTTAGTTTTGATAACTCCTGCAGCATTTTTTAAAACATGAAAAAAAGGCTCATGTTCTCCATGAATATCAGATAAGAAGTGTTCAGTTCCTTTAGGAAGATTTAATATTGCCTGTAGATTTATTATTCTTGTAGATGCACTACCACGGTCTGGATACTCCTTCGCTAGAAGTTTAAGATATTTTAACTGCTCTTTAGAAATTCTATTTGTATCACTTTTTTTCATTTATAACTCCAAACTTTAATGCATTTTATTATGCAATTATAACATGAGAACTTATGATTAACAAGCATTAAAAGTAGTATTTTAATACAATGTGTAATAAGAATGGAATAATTAACTAATCTTTTGGAAATATACTCTTAACAAAAAAATAAATAGCAAAAGGTACTACTGCAAATAAAAGTATGAAAATAATTATATTCATCTTGCTTTGAATAGCAGTAAACATAATAATTGCATAAATTATCATAAGAATAATTTTTGTCTTTTTTTTAATACTTCTATTTAAAAGGTTTTCTAATATTTTATATAAATCCAAATTATTCCCTATATTATTAATAAGTAATTATACACAGTTTAATAAAAAAGGGGATAGAAAATAAATTCTATCCCCTTTTATTTTTAAATTTGTATGAAACTATTTTAAAATAATAGATTCATTATTATAATAGATAGTATCTCCAAGAGCAATTACTTTTTCTTCATTATCAAAAGAGAAATCATAAATTGTATCTGATTTAAAATCTTCCGCAATATTAATTAAATATCCTTGAGATTCTAGAGCATAAAGTGAAGTTCCATATGCTAAAGCATAAAATTTAGCATATTTATATTTTCTTCTGTCCATAATATTTAAAGAAATATCAGTTTTAATAATTTGCCCATCAACAGTAGCAATATAAATTGTTTCATCTTTTGTAATAATATCTCTAATATTATAATCTTTGATATTAAGAACTCCATCTCCTACAGAAATAACTTTATTTCCTGTTGCTGCAACAAGAGTGTCATTAATTACATCTAAGAAAATGATATTATTAAATTGTCCATCTGCATCAACAACAATATTTCTTATTATTTGATTATTTGCTTCAGATACAACAACTATTTTCCCATCTAATGTAGGGAAAAGAATAATATTACTCATAAAAAATGGATTTGCAATTCTTGTATCATTTACAAATGAATGTATGAAATACTCTTTTAAAACAATTTTATTAGTATTTATATCATAAAGTTGAATTGAGTTATTTGAAAAAAGAAGTGCTAATTTATTCTCTTTTAAGGTAGCTGCAACAACAACTCCTCCAACTTCAATCTCTTTTTTATCAAGCAAAACTTTATCTTTGTAATTTGAAGATATAACAACATCTCCACTAATATTTAAAAAGCTGTATCCTTTTGGAATTTTAAATTTTGAAACACCTCTTTTTGTGATGATTTCTCCACTATCAAGTGTTGCGCCATCTTTATTCATAGAAATAATATCTCCACTTAAAGAAGACGTATTATTGTCATAATCACCAACTGTATCTTCCGCTTCATAAAATTCTTTTCCTGCACAACCAGCAAGAATAAAAACAAGCGCAGATAAAAATAATAAATGTTTCATTGTATTTCCTTATTTATTTTGTTAGTAAAAAGTGTTTTAAAGTATTTACTAAATCATTAACTTTTGAGTCACTAGGAATTAATGTTAATGCTGCTTTAGCATCTTCATATTTCCCTTCATTTGTAAGAATAAGAGCTTTATTAAAAATCGCAAACTCTTTTAATAAAAAATCATTTTGCATTGAAACTGAATTTAATTTTGTAATATCTTTTTGCTCTAATGCTTTTTGATAAGTAACTAATTCTTTTAAATATTTAACTTGAGTATCAAAAATTTTACCTTCTTTATTTGCTTGAATATATTGAGCAACTTGATGAAGTTGATTACTTTTTTCTTTTAAAATATTCATTGCATTTTTATCATTTGGATTTTCTAAAACTTTATTAAAAGCTATATTTGCTTCTAATTTATTAGAATCTTGAATAGTCTTCATTGTATATAGAGCAATTGAACCACCAATAATAATTAAAAACGCTACAATAATAATTAATTTATATTTTTTATAAAATCTCTCGACTTTTACAAAGCTTTCTAAAAACTTTTCTTCAGTGTTTAATTCATCTTTAACATAGTTTACATTCTCTTTTAAACTCATTTAAAACCTTCTCTAAAAATTTAAGACTAAATGATACAAAAAAAATCATAAAATCTTACTTTTATATAAACTTTTATATAATACAATCTCTTATAATAAGCAAAAGGCAAATAATGAATAAAATTTTATTAATTACATCTATCATATTATGTTTGTCTCAATCAATAATTGCAAAAGAAGATATAGCTGATTCAAACCAAACAAGATTTGAATCTTTATCTAAACTAACTCAAGTTATTGGTACAGTTGAGAAATATTATGTAGATGATGTAAAACTTGAAGAAATAGTTAATAAAGCACTAAAAGGTTTAATGCAAGAACTAGATGCCCATTCAACATATCTTGATAAAAAATCTTCAAAAGAAATGAGTATACAAACTCAAGGTGAATTTGGTGGATTAGGAATTACTGTAGGTATGAGAGATGGTGCTTTAACTGTTATTTCTCCTATTGACGATACTCCCGCTTATGAGGCCGGTGTTGAATCTGGAGATATTATTTTAAAAATAGATGATACATCAACTTTAAATATGACACTTGATGAAGCAGTTTCTTTAATGAGAGGAAAACCAAAAACTCCAATTGTATTAACTCTTGTTAGAAAAGGTGAAAATAAACCTCTTAAAATAGATATTATTAGAGATATTATTAAAATTGAATCAGTATTTTCTAAAACAATTCAGGATGAAGATTTATTATATTTAAGAGTTTCCAGTTTTGATAGAAAAGTAACTTCTGAATTAAAAAAAGCTATTAAAAATAGACCTTCTGCAAAAGGAATTATTTTAGATTTAAGAAATAACCCAGGCGGTCTTTTAACTCAAGCAATTGGGGTAGTTGATCTTTTTATCGATAAAGGCGTTATTGTTTCACAAAAAGGTCGTAGTGATGTTGATGAAGAAAAATTTAGTGCAAAACAAGTAAGTACAGTAACAAAAATTCCTGTAGTTGTTCTTGTTAATGGTGGTTCAGCTTCAGCTTCAGAAATTGTAAGCGGAGCATTACAAGATCATAAAAGAGCAGTAATTGTTGGTGAAAAGACTTTTGGAAAAGGTTCAGTTCAAGCAATCTTACCAATTACACAAGATAGAAGTGAAAATATTAAATTAACAATTGCAAAATATTATTTACCAAGTGGTAGAACTATTCAAGCAACTGGAATCACTCCTGATGTAATCGCTTATGCCGGTGAAGCTGTAAGTGAAAAAGATTCAGAATTTAAAATTAAAGAAGCTGATCTAAAAAAACATCTAAAAGTTGAATTAGATAAAGATAATGGTGTAAAAAAAGAAAAAATAGAATCAAAAAGTAAAAAAACTATTACAAAAGAAGATATTCTAAAAGATAATCAGTTAAATGCTGGTATTGGAATATTAAAATCATTAATTATTATTAATAAATAATCGGAGGGAAATAAATGAAAATAAGTGATATTATAGCACTTGGTCTTTGGCCTGAATCAAAAAAAACAACATCAAATAAGGGTATTTCAGAACTTGAAGACTTAGGATATAATTTGTTCTATATTGGGAAAAATGCAGATCTTTATACTTGTCCTGGAAATGATCCAAAAGTATTACTAGTAAGAAGTGATAGATGTTCAGTATTTGATATTCCCTTGAATTTAGAAATAGAGGGGAAAGGTGTTTCTCAAACTGCTATTTCAAATAGTGGAGCAGAATTTGCAAGAAAATCAGGAATTAGAACAGCAATTTTATCTGAAACTATCGATCAAAATTTAACTGTAGCTCCAAGGTGTCAATTTATGGAATTGTGTAAACCTTTAGAAGCTGAAATTGATGGGGAAGTAGTTCAGTTTGAATTTATTTTTAGAAATTATTTAACAGGTTCTTTATTTGAAGCAATTCAAAGTGGAAATGACCCTTATGGTTTAGAATTACCAAGAGACTTATCACAGTGGCATAAATTTGAAACACCAATTTTTACTCCTACAACTAAAGGAATAAAAGATGTTCCTTTAAATTCTGCAAAAGTTAGAGAAATTTTCCCTGAGATTATTTCAAGCTTAGAAAAACTATTTAAAGATTTTACAAAATTTGCTGAAGATAATGGTATTGTTATTGTTGATACAAAATTTGAAGCTTTTGTTAATGCAAGTGGTGAATGGGTTCTTGGAGATGAAGTATTAACTCCAGAGAGTTCAAGATTTATTGCAAAAAAAGATTTTGATAATGGAAATTATATTTCTATGGATAAACAAATTTTAAGAGATTTTGGTAAAGAAAACTCTTGGAAAGAAAAAGCAAAAGAGTTAAAAGCTGGTGAAAAATTAAATGTTGAAGTTCCAGATTCTATTAAAAATACTATTTTAGATGGTTATAGCACTATCCATAAAAGTTTAAGTAAATAGTTTTAAATGTGAGCATATATGCTCATCTAATCTAAAATGCTATAAGGCATATTTAGATATAATCGCAAAAATATAAATTGAAGGTAATAAATGAAAGCAATTGTAAACGTAGCATTAAAACAAGGTGTTCTAGATGATCAAGGTAAAGCAACTCATCATGCTTTAGATACTTTAGGATTTAAAGAAGTTGTAAAAGATGTTAGAATTGGTAAGCAAATTATTATGGAATTAAACTCTACAAATAAAGAAGATGCAAATGCTGAAGTAGTAAAAATGTGTGAAAAACTTCTTGCAAATACAGTAATTGAAGATTACGATATTGAAATTATAGGTTAATATTATGAATGTAACTGTATTACAATTTCCTGGTACAAACTGTGAATATGATACTCAATATGCATTTGAGAAATTAGGCTGTGATGTAACTATTGTATGGCATAAAGATAAAGAAATACCTTCAAATACTGACTTATTAGTAATACCTGGTGGTTTTTCTTATGGAGATTATCTAAGATCAGGAGCAATTGCTAGATTTGCTAATATTATGGATTCTGTTCAAAACTACGCTTCAAATGGTGGGAAAGTTTTAGGAATATGTAATGGTTTTCAAATTTTACTTGAAGCTGGACTTTTACCTGGAGCTATGAAAAGAAATGATTCTTTACATTTTATTTCTAAATTCAATAATTTAAAAGTTATAAATAATGATAATATATTTTTATCAAAATTGAAAAAAGATGAAGTTGTAAATATCCCTTTAGCTCACCATGATGGTAACTATTTTATAGATGAGCTAGGTTTAAAAGAGTTAGAAGAAAATGAACAAATTTTATTAAGATATTGTGATGAAAATGGAGAAGAAAAGAATTTAAATGGTTCTGTATCTTATATTGCTGGTATTTGTAATAAAGAAAAAAATGTTTTTGGACTTATGCCTCACCCTGAAAGAGCAATGGAAAAATTACTTGGTGGCGATGATGGGCTTATGATGTTAAAAGGATTTTTAAAATAGTGAAAAAAATATTAGCAATATTTTTATTCTTTATAACTTCTCTTTTTGCTAATGAATTCACAAGTGAAGAGAATTCTGCTTTTGGGACTTCTACCCAAAAGCAGATTATTTATACTCCAACAAATTATGCAGTTTCAAAAAATTTATATTTATCTTATTTAAACTATCCAAAGCATGTATACAAAAACCAAAGATTTGAAGTAGAAGTTAAGGCATTAATTACAAGAAATAATTATGATTATATTGAGACTAGATTTTTAAATTCAAAAAATATGACTCCTTTAAATCCAAAAGAGTTATGGAAAAAATCAGATATTTCAAATACATTTACAAATAAATTTTATTTTAAAGCTTACGAAAGTGAATTTAAAATGCCAATAATTGAAGTTAATCTTTATAAAGATAAAACTTTAATTGAATCAAGAAGAATTTCAGAACTAAAGATAACTTTTTCAGAAATTGCTAAAAGTGACGATAGATTTACAAGCGTAATTGCAAAAGATTTTAAAGTCACTACTTCAAAAACAAAACAATATACCAATAAAGATGCTCTTACTATAATTGATATTGAAGCTTTTAATTCAAATTTAGAAGATTTTTATCTAAAAGACATTGAAGAACAGGGAATTACTCTAATAGAGGATGAATATCCTTTTCAACATATGATTTATTATCTTGTAATTCCTATTCAAAAAAAATCTATAGTTTTTAATTATTATAATACAAACTTAAATAAGTTTGAAAAAATTGTAATACCTGTAGTTTTGGAGGATGAACTAGTAAGTACTCAAACAGATTTAAATCCAAATAATTCAAGTTTTGAGTTTTATAAAAAAATTGGAATGGGTGTTCTTTCTTTATTGTTTTTGCTACTTTTTATATGGAAAAGATCATATGTTTATTTAATTATATTTTTAATTCTTACAATTATTTTTATACTTTTTGCTATGCCAAATAAAACAATAAAATTAAAAGAAAACAGTGTAATTTATATTTTGCCAACAAAAAACTCTACTATTTTCCAAAAAGTGCAAAATACTGCAATAGTTGAAGATATGAAAAGAAAAAATGGCTTTGTAAAAATTATGTTTGCAAATGGAAGTAATAATTTTATTGGATGGGTGAAAGAAGAAGATGTTATCGAAGATTAGAGGTATTATTGTTTTAATACAATTTTCAATTACTGTTGCAATTGTAATAGCTGCAATGTATCTTTTTAGAAAACATACTCATAAAATTATTAAGTTTTGGATGAAAATACAAATGTATTTGCTAGGCATAAAACTTGAGATACAAGGAACACTTGATGAGTCATGTGATTTACTTTTAATGAATCATCAAAGTCTACTTGATATAGTAGTTATTGAATATATTCATTCAAAAGATCTAGCTTGGATTGCTAAAAAAGAGATAACAAATCTTTTCTTTTTTGGTCATATAATCAAAGCTCCAAGAATGATATCAGTTGATAGAGAGAATAAAGCTGGAATTATTCATCTTTTAAAAGAAGTGAAAAATAGATTAAGTTTAAATAGACCAATTGCTATGTTCCCTGAAGGAACAAGAAGTGATGGTGAAAAAATGTTAAAATTTAAATCTGGTGCTGCTATGGTTGCAAATAAATTTAATTTAAAAGTGCAACCAACAGTTATTATAAATACAAGAAATATATTAGATTCAAAAAAATTAACTGCAAAACCCGGAGTTGTAAAAGTTATATTTTTAGAACCTATACAAGCTGATAAAAAAACTGATTGGTTTTTAAATGTTGAAAAAGAAATGAATGAAGTTTTCAATAGAGAAAAAAATTAGTTATGGTTTTTTCTTGGCAAACTCTATTAGCAATTGGAACAGGTGGTTTTTTAGGAGCCATTGCCAGAGCATATAGTATTCATATTAGCAACAAATATATTCCCTTAGAGTTTCCTGTTGGTGTTTTAATTGTAAATATTATTGGAAGTTTTATAATTGGAATTTTATTTGCTATTTTTGCGCATTATACTGTTGGCGATTCTACAAAAGCTTTTTTAACAACAGGGTTTTTAGGAGCATTAACTACATATTCTACTTTTGCAATTGAAAGTTTTTTCTTATTACAGACCTCTTTACTTTTAGGAATTTCAAATATGATTCTAAATGTTGTGGGAACTGTTCTAGCAGCAGCTAGTGGTTATAAATTACTACATTTTTTTATGAAATAAATCATTTACAAATTTTATTAGCTTTAAAATTTGATTTCAATCATTTTTTTTAAGCTTCAAAAAGATATAATAAAACCTTAAAAATTAAACATTAAGGATTTAATATGGGTATGCCAGGTGGTATGGAGTGGGTCTTAATTGCTCTAGTAGTATTATTATTATTTGGTGGTAAGAAAATACCAGAATTAGCAAAAGGTTTAGGAAGTGGAATTAAAAACTTCAAAAATGCAGTTAAAGAAGATAAAGAAGAAGACGTAGCTTCTGCTGATAAAAAAGAAGAAATTGAAAAATCAACTAAAGCGAAATCAGAAGATACTAACGAAACAAAAACTGTATAATAAGAGAATATATTGCAAAAAATAGTAAAAAATTATATAGAAAAGATTTTAGATACAAATGTAGTATTAGAAAAGCCCAAAGATATTAACTTAGGACATTTCGCAACTCCAGTTGCTTTCTCTTTAGCTAAAGAGCTTAGAAAATCACCAATGATAATAGCTGATGAATTATCAAATAAATTTGATAATCCAGAAATGTTTGAAAAAGTTGAAGCTGTAAAAGGTTTTATTAACTTTAAACTATCTAATGATTTCTTAGAGAAGCTATCAAAAGATGCTTTATCAAAAGCTGAAAATTTTGCAAAAGAAGAATCAAAGAATGAAAAAATTCTTCTAGAATATGTAAGTGCAAATCCTACAGGACCTCTACATATTGGACATGCAAGAGGAGCAGTTTTAGGTGATTGTCTTGCTAGAGTTGGAAGACATTTAGGTTATGATATTACAACTGAGTATTATGTAAACGATGCTGGTGCTCAAATGGATATGCTAGGTCTTTCTGTTTCTTTAGCTGCTAGAGAATTTATTTTAAATGAAGAAGTAGAGTATCCTGAAACTTATTATCGTGGTGATTATTTAATTGATATTGCAAAAAAAATTCATGAAATTTATGGAGCATCAATTTTCCATGATGAATCAAGATACAGAGAAATGGCAAATTTTGCAAAAGATATTGTAATTGAGATAATTAAAGCTGATTTAAATGATATTGGAATAGAGTTTGATAGTTTTGTTTCTGAAGCTTCATTATATGAAGCATGGCTAGAAACGAAAGCTGTTTTACTTGAAAATGGGTCTTTATATACTAAAGATGAAAAGCTATATTTAAAATCTACACTTCACGGAGATGACTCAGATAGAGTTGTTGTAAGAGAAAATGGAGTTCCTACATATTTAGCAGGTGATATAATCTATCATAAAAATAAATTTGATAGAGGCTATGACCATTATATAAACATTTGGGGAGCAGATCACCATGGATATATTAAAAGAGTTCATGCTGCAATTGAATTTTTAGGTAATTCTTCAGGAAAACTTGAAGTTCTTCTTTCTCAAATGGTTCAATTACTTAAAGGTGGTGAGCCTTATAAAATGAGTAAAAGAGCAGGAAATGTGATTTTAATGAGTGAAATAGCTGAAGAAGTTGGCGCTGATGCTTTAAGATTTATTTTTCTAACAAAAAAAAGTGATACTCACTTAGAGTTTGATTTAGATATGTTAAAAAATAAAGATAGTTCAAACCCAATTTTTTATATTAATTATGCTTATGCTAGAATTAATCAAGTATTTAAAAAAGCAGAAAAGTCTTTTGATGATGTAAAAGATGTATCATATGAAAATTTAAATCAAGATGCTTTAAATTTAGTATATGAGTCATTACTATTGCCATCAATTTTAGATGAAGCATTTAACAAAAGAGATATGCAAAAGATTACTGAATATCTTTATTCTTTAGCATCTTCTATTCATAGATTTTATAATGAATATAAAATTGTTGGAAGTGAAGAGGAGCAAAAATATTTAAAGGTATTAAGTCTTTGTGCTCTTACATTAAAAACTAGTTTAAATGTTTTAGGAATTAATGCTAGGGAGACTATGTAATGAAGTGGTTTATTATTATTTTAGTAATTGGTCTGGGAATTGCAATTTCTACAGGTTATATGGGCGGAGCTAAAGATGCCGCTAGTAATTATAATAAAATTTTAACTGGTAAGCAAAAGTAATAAAAGCTGAAAAGCTTTTATTACTTAAGACTTAGTATCAAGTTCGCTAAGAAACTCTTCTATAGAGTATTTATCTCTATATTTTTCACTAATTAGGTGAATAAAAATATCGCCTAAATCAATAATTGTCCATTCATCATCATCATCAACTCTCAAAAATTCTTCACCCTCAGGCTTAAGCTCATTTTTTAAATAGTTCAATAATGCAAATGCATGTTTTGAGTTTAATGTTGTTGCAATTACAACATAGTCAACAATATAGTCTTTTGAAGTTAAGTCAATTACTTCTATATTTTCCGCTTTTTTTTCATTTAAGATTTGTTCAATTCTTGTTAATCTTTTGTTCAATTTTTACCTTTTTTATGCCAAATTTTTTGCACATCTTTTCTTATTTTTTTTGGAATATAATTTAAATTAAAAGTATTTCTAAGCTCTGTAGAGCTGATTTTTATGTCAACTTTTAATCTTTTTATATCTTCATTTTTCTCATATTTATAGCCATCTCTAGTAACCACAACCAAGGTAACCAGTTCTTTTATCTCTTTATAATTATTCCATAAATGAAATGATTTATAATTATCAGCTCCAATAATTAAATATATCTTACTAGGATTATATTTCTTAATCATATATCTAATTGTTTCTATTGAATAAACTGCTCTTTCTTGACTAATTTCATATTTTGAGACTTTTATTTTTTCTTTTTTAGAAAATAACTTTTTTAATAAGTTATATCTCGTCTTAGCATCTAAAAAAGATTTCACCTTTAAGGGATTTAAATATGCAGGTACGATTACCAATAAATCAATATCTAATTTTTTAATAATTTTTTTTGAAATAGCTTGATGACCGATGTGAGGTGGGTCAAAACTACCTCCAAAAATAGCAATCTGCACTTAATTAATACCTTTATTTTATGATTAAATTATATTATAGCAATTTTTGGATAAAATATCCACCAATTTATTATAAACAAAAGGGCAAATATGGCTGTGAAGGTTGCAATTAATGGTTTTGGAAGAATAGGTAGATGTGTAGCAAGAATAATTGAGCAAAGAGAAGATGTTGAATTAGTTGCTATAAATGATACTGCAGATTCTGATATGTTAGAGTATATTACTAAATTTGATACTGTTCATGGAACATTCAATAGGGATGTTGAAGTTAAAGATGGGTATCTAAAAATGGGAAATATTAATGCAAAACTATATTCAACAAGAGATGCAAGTGAGTTAACATTTTCAAAAGAGTGTGCTGCAGATATTATTTTAGAATGTACAGGAGCATATCTTACTAAAGAAAAATGTCAAATACATCTCGATAATGGTGCAAAAAAAGTAATTATGAGTGCGCCAGCAAAAGATGATACACCAACATTCGTACTTGGTGTAAATGAAGATAAATATGAAGGTCAAGATATTATTTCTAATGCTTCTTGTACAACAAACTGCTTAGGTCCTATTGCAAAAATTATTGATGATGCTTTTGGAATTGAAAAAGGTCTTATGACAACAATACATTCATATACAAATGATCAAAATATTTTAGATGTAAAACATAAGTCTGATAAAAGAAGAGCTAGAGCAGGGGCTCAAAATATGATTCCTACTACTACAGGAGCTGCAAAAGCTATGAGATTAATTATGCCTCAATTGGATGGAAAATTGCATGGACAATCTGTAAGAGTTCCTACTGCTAATGTTTCAATGGTAGATGTAAATTTTTGTGTAAGCAAAAAAACTTCTAAAGAGGAAATAACAAAACTTTTAGAATCAAAAGCAGAAGAGTTAAAAGGAATTCTAGCAGTTGATAACAAAATGATGGTATCTTCAGATTTAGTTGGTAATACAAATTCAACAATAATTGCAGGAGATTTAACTCAAGTAATTGGAGAGGATATGATTAAAATTATGACATGGTATGATAATGAATGGGGATATTCAAGTAGATTAGTTGATATGGCAGTATTTGTATCAAAAAAATAAAGGGAGATGAAATGAAACTACAAGAGATTAAAAATATTGATATTGATGGTAAGAAGGTATTTATAAGATGTGATTTTAATGTTCCAATGGACGAGTATCATAATATTGCAGATGATAGAAGAATTAGATCTGCTTTAAATACAATTAGATATTGTATTGATAGAGATTGTTCTATTATTTTAGCTTCACACTTTGGAAGACCAAGTGAACCAGGTGAAGAGAAATATTCTCTTAAGCCTATTGCAAAAAGACTTCACACTCTTTTAAAACAAGAAATCAAAATGGCTAAAAATGTTGTTCAAGATGATACTTTAGAAATTGCAAATAATTTAGAAGCTGGAGAAATTTTACTTCTTGAGAACTTAAGATATAATCCTGCTGAAAAAGCTAATGATGATGAATTTGCAAAAAAATTAGCCTCTATGGCTGATGTTTATATTAATGATGCTTTTGGAGTTTCACATAGAGCCCATGCCTCTGTTGAAGCAATTACAAAATATTTTGATATTAATCATAAAGCTGCAGGTTTCTTACTTGCAAAAGAGATTAAATTTTTCTATGGAATTATTGAAAACCCAAAAAGACCATTTGTTTCAATTATTGGGGGATCAAAAGTTTCAGGAAAACTTGAAGTTTTACATAATCTAATTACAAAAGTTGATAAAATTCTAATTGGTGGAGGAATGGCATTTACATTCTTAAAAGCTCAAGGTTATGAAGTTGGAAAATCTTTAGTAGAAGATGATTTAATTCCAGATGCTTTAGAAATTATGAAAAAAGCGAAAGAGCTTGGCGTAAAAGTATACTTACCTGTAGATGTTGTTGCTGCTGAAGCTTTTAATGCAGATGCAATAGCAAAACATGTAACAACACAAGAAATCCCTGCAGAGTGGATGGGCTTAGATATTGGACCTGCAACTGCACAATTATTTAGATTTGCTTTATCTGATGCAAATACTATTTTATGGAATGGACCAATGGGTGTTTATGAATGGGAAAAATTTGCAAAAGGAAGTACTAGAATTTCTAATACAGTAGCTCAATCTTTTGCAACAACAGTTGTTGGTGGTGGAGATACCGCAGATTTAGTTAGAGTAACAGGAGATGAAGAAGATATGACATTTATCTCAACTGGGGGTGGAGCTTCATTAGAATTAATTGAAGGAAAAGTTTTACCAGGTGTTAAAGCACTTATGTTAAAGGACTAAAAATGTCAATTATAGCATCAAATTTTAAAACAAATCATACAAGAAAATCAACGGCTTCATTTATTAATGAAATTGATAGTTTTTTAAAAACAAATGAAATAGCAAGTGAAGTTATTGTTTTTCCAACAGCTACTTCTCTTGATAGTTTTAACACAGTTTCAAATTTAACCTTAGGTGTACAGAATGCCTATCCTGTTGAAAAAGGATCATTTACAGGTGAAATTGGAACAAGTCAATTAGATGAGTTTGATATTAAAACAATTTTAATAGGACATAGTGAAAGAAGACATGTTTTAGGTGAATCTCAAGATGAAATTGCTAAAAAATATGCATTTTATAAAGATTTAGGATATAGAATTGTTTATTGTATTGGTGAGCCTTTGGAAGTAAAAGAGTCTGGACTTGATAAAACTTTAGAGTATGTTTATGAGCAATTTGATGGAATTGATGTAAGCTACGAAAAACTTATTTTAGCATATGAACCTGTTTGGGCAATTGGAACTGGGGTAACTGCAACAAATGATGATATCATTTCTGTACACAAAGCAATAAAAGAAAAAATTGCTAAGCCATTATTATATGGCGGTTCTGTAAAAGTAGCAAACGTAAGAGAAATTTGTGCTTTAGAGGGTGTTGATGGAGCTTTAATTGGTACTGCATCTTGGGATGTTGAAGATTTTAAACAAATAATAGAAAATACGAAGGATTTATAAGATGATAATGAAGGGTAAAAAAGGTGTAATTTTAGGTGTAGCAAATAATAAATCTATAGCTTATGGAATTGCAAAACAATGTGCTGCACAAGGTGCAAAAATAGCATTTACATATTTAAATGATTCTTTAAAAAAGAGAGTTGAACCAATTGCAGCTGAATTTGATAGCTCTGATTTAGTATATCCTTGTGATGTATCTAATCCTGAAGAAATAAAAGCTTTAAAAGTATCATTAGAAAAAGATTTAGGTGAAATTGATTTCATTGTTCATTCTATTGCTTTTGCACCCAAAGAGGGATTATCAGGTAGATTTTTTGATATTTCAAAAAATGCTTTTGATATTGCTATGGATGTTTCTGTATATTCATTAATTGAAATAACAAGAGAATTAAAACCTTTAATGAGTAAAAATTCATCAATCTTAACACTTACATATTATGGAGGAGCTAAGTATATTCCTAATTATAATTTAATGGGAGTTGCTAAAGCAGCTTTAGAAATGACTACAAAATATATGGCTGAAGATTTAGGGAAAGATGGAATTAGAGTAAATGCTATAAGTGCAGGTCCTATTAAAACTTTAGCAGCTGCAGGAATTGGTGAATTTAGATTTATGCTTAAATGGAATGAAGCACATTCTCCATTAAAGAAAAATGTAAGTATTGATGAAGTTGGAAATTCAGGAATGTACTTACTTTCAGATTTATCATCTGCTGTAACAGGTGAAATACACTATGTTGATTGTGGTTTTAATATTATGGGAATGCCAGCAACTACATTTGACGAAAATGGAAAGCAAACCATCGCGTGGAATGGTACAGATAAATAGCCAATTAGCGTAAGCTTTTGGCGAACTTCTGCGTTGTCAAGTAAATTTTAGAGACTCACTTACTACAGTAAGCTCCTCCCTAAAATTTACTTTTCGCCTTGAATTTCACTCAAAACCTCACACTTTTGGCTATTTTTTGGTGTTTGAATGTTTAATTTAGAATTTATTAAAATTTTAAATTAAAATTTTAAATAGAATATAGGAAAAAAATGAATATTAATTTTAAAGAATTAGCAAATAAATATCAAACTCCGTATTATGTGTACGATTTTGATCATATTACAAAACAATATACCCAATTAAAAGAGGCTTTTAAAGCTAGGAAATCATTAATTGCATATGCAGTTAAGGCAAACTCTAATCTTTCTGTTATTAAGCATCTTGCAAATCTTGGTGCTGGAGCTGATTGTGTATCAATTGGTGAAGTTAAACGTGCTTTAAAAGTTGGAATCGCACCATATAAAATTATTTTTTCAGGTGTTGGAAAAATTGATGAAGAGATTAGAACTGCACTTGAACTTGATATTTTAATGATAAATGTAGAATCTGATGCTGAATTACAAAGAGTAGAAGTAATTGCAAAAGAGTTAAATAAAACTGCAAGAATTTCCATTAGAGTTAATCCAAATATAGACCCTCAAACACATCCATATATTTCTACTGGATTACATGAAAATAAGTTTGGAGTGGATATTGATACTGCAAAAAGAATGTATATTCAATGTAAGAATTCTGATAATCTTGATTCTGTAGGAATTCATTGTCATATTGGTTCTCAGTTAACACAGTTAGAGCCAATAAAAGAGTCAGTTAAAATTGTTGCAGATTTAGTAAGAAATTTAAAAGCAATTAATATTGATCTTTCATTTATGGATATAGGTGGAGGTTTAGGAATTATTTATGATGATGAAAAACTTATAGATACAAATGAGTATGCACAATCTGTTTTAGAAACAATGTTTGGTTTAGATATTACTGTTGTTTGTGAACCTGGAAGATTTATGGTTGGAAATGCAGGTACTTTTGTAACAAAAGTATTATATGAAAAAGTAAATGGTTCAAAAAGATTTGTTATTGTTGATGGGGCTATGAATGATTTAATTAGACCCTCTTTATATGATGCTTATCATAAAATAGAAGTATTAAATAATAATACAGAGTATAGTGATTGTAATTTAGTTGGGCCAGTTTGTGAAAGTGGTGACTTCTTTGCTAAAAATATTGATTTACCAAAAACAGAACATAATGACTTAGTTGCAATTTATTCTGCTGGAGCATACTGTTTTACAATGGCATCAAACTATAATACTAGAGGTAGAGTTGCAGAAATTGCAATTGAGAATGGTGAAGATAGATTAATTAGAAAAAGAGAAGTTTTTGAAGATTTAATTGCTTTAGAAGAAGAGTATTTAAAATAATAAATGATTAATAAAGTAAAAGGTTTTTTTATTGATGTACAAGGTACATTAATTGATGATCTAAATAAAGAGCCAATAAAAGGTGCCTGTGAATTTATTGATTATTTAAATAAAAATTTTATTCCTTATGTTGTAATTACAAATAATACAAAAGAACAAAGTGATATATTTTTAGAGAGTTTAAGACAAAAAGGTTTAAATATAAAAAATTATATTGATCCTTTTTGTATTTTAAAAGAGTTAGTAAAAAGTAAAAAAGTTGCAGCCTTTGGAACAAATAAATTTTTAGAAGTTTTAAAAAGTTTAAATTATGAATTAAATTTTGAAGATTTTGAGACCTTAATTGTTTCTATTTCAAAAGATTATGATAATGAAGATTATGCACAAATGATTGACTGTGCATATAAAACAAATGATTTAGTTGCAATGCATGGGACTTCAACCTATAGTAAAGATGGAAAAAGATATCCAGGTGTTGGAGCAATTATGTCAATGATTAAATTTGCTGTAAATAAAGATTATGAAGTTGTAGGGAAACCGAGTTTTGAATTTTTTGAAAAAGCTAGAGAATTAATTAATCTAGAATTTAAAGACATCACTATAATTAGTGATGATATGATTGGAGATTTATTGGGTGCTCAGATTCTAGAAATGAATTCATGTTTAGTTTTAAGTGGAAAAGTAAGGTCAAAAAAAGAGCTTTTGGATACACTACAAAATAAAGAAATTCCTAAAAACATTTGTAATGATATGAGTGAAGTATTAGAACTTTTAGAAAAAGGTGAAATATGAGTGAAGCTGGTTTAAAAGCATTAAGAGATAAGTTAGATTCTTTAGATGATGAGTTATTAAAACTTATAAATGAAAGAATGGAAGTTGTGCATCAAGTTGGAACTTTAAAAGCACAAAGTGGTGGTGCAATTTACAGACCAGAAAGAGAAAAAGCGATTATAAATAGGCTTGAATCTTTAAATAATGGTAAGCTAAATAGATCTGCAATTGAAGCACTTTTTTTAGAAATATTTGCTATTTCTAGAAATCTTGAGCTTCCAGAGAATATTGCTTATTTAGGGCCTGAAGGAAGTTTTACACATCAAGCAGCAGAAGCTAGATTTGGAGCTATGAGTTCTTACCTTTCAATTGGTTCTATAAAAGGAATTTTCAGGGAAGTAAGTACGGGAAAAGCCAAATTTGGTGTTATACCAATTGAAAATTCCTCAAATGGAATTGTAAGTGATACTATTTCATGTTTAAGTAAATATAATTTAAAAATTATTGCAGAAGTTGTTTTAGATGTACACCATACCTTAGCAACAACATGTGATAAAATAGCGGATATAAAAAGAATATATTCCAAAGATATTGCTTTTGAACAATGTCATAGATTTTTAGAAAATGTAGGTCTTGATGAAGTTGAACATATTCCTGTTGAATCTACAACAAAAGCTGCAAAAATGGCTCTAAATGAACAAGGTGCTGCTGCAATTTGTTCTCATGTTGGTGCTAAAATACATAATCTTCCAATTTTATTTGAAAATATAGAAGATAAAGATAATAATAAAACTAGATTTTTTATTGTTAGTGATTTTGATAATGGGCAAAGTGGTAGTGATAAAACTTCTGTATTAGTTAAACTTCCAAATACCCCTGGGGCATTAGTTGAATTTTTAACAGATTTTGATAATGCAGGTATTAACTTAACAAAAATCAAATCACATATTGTAGAAGGAGTTTCTATATTCTTTATTGATTTTAATGGACATAGAAATGATGATAACGTAAAAACAATTTTTGATAAACATGGAGAATCTATCAAATTCTTAGGTTCTTATGTAAAAGAAGTAGAAGATATTTAAAAGAAATTTAAATAAAAAAGTTCCCTTTTAAATAGGGAATATTTTTAAGGAATAAAATGAAATTTAATGATGTGTTAGACAATTGTAAAATTTATGAAGCTGGTAAACCCATTGAACTTGTTGTAAGAGAATACGGAGTTGAACCAAAAGATATAATCAAACTAGCTTCAAATGAAAATCCATATGGGACTTCACCAAAAGTTACTAAAAAGATTCAAGAATTATCAAAAAACATGTTTGTTTATCCTGATGATTCTATGTATGAATTAAAAGAAGCATTAGCAAATAAATTTAATGTAAAAAGTGATAATGTAATAATTGGAGCAGGAAGTGACCAAATTATTGATTTTGCAGTAAAAATAAAATGTAACGAAAATTCTAAAATCTTAATGAGTAAAACAACTTTTGCTATGTATGAAATATATGGTAGACAAACAGGTGCTACTATTATAAAAACAAAAGATGATGAACATAATTTAGCACAATTTGAAGAACTTTATAAAAAAGAGGGTGCTGACATTATATTTTTATGTTTACCAAATAATCCTTTAGGGGAATGTTTAGATAAAGATGATGTTTACAATTTCTTAGAAAAAGTAGATAAAGATACTTTGATTGTAATTGATGGAGCTTACCAAGAATACGCTTCAATGAAAGATGAAAAGAAAAAAATAGAAGCTAATGATTTAATTAAAAAGTTTCCAAATGCAATATATTTAGGAACTTTTTCAAAAGCTTATGCCTTGGGTGGTATGAGAGTTGGATATGGAATTGCACAAGAAGATATTATTAAAACAATGTACAAAATAAGACCACCTTTTAATATTACTACTTTATCATTAGCTGCAGGAATTGAAGCTTTAAAAGATGAGGAATTTGTAAGTTCTTGTCTTTTTAAAAATTTTGAGGAAATGAAAAGATATGAAGAATATGCTGTAAAAAAAGGTTTTTCATATATTGATTCATATACAAATTTTATTACACTAAAACTTGAAGATAAATTTATATCAAAAGATGTAGCACTTGAACTTCTCCAAAGAGGGGTTATTGTAAGAGATTTAACAGGGTATGATGTTAATGCTATACGAATTACAATTGGAAGTAATGAACAAAATACAAGAGTTTTTAAAGTACTTGATGAAGTATTAGAAATCTTAGAAAAATAAGAGAACTGATGAGTAAAATGGAAATTAAAAACAAAAATATAAATGAGTTAGAAGAGGTTTGTTCTGATATTAGAGCTAGAATTATTGATGTAGTCTCAAGAAAGGGTGGTCATTTTTCTTCAACTCTTGGTGCTGTTGAATTAACAGTTGCTATGCATAAAGTATTTGATGTAGATAAAGACCCTTTTATTTATGATGTATCTCATCAATGCTATCCTCATAAACTAATAAATGGCAGATGGGATGAATTTGAAACAATAAGACAATTTGATGGTTTAAGTGGATTTACAAAACCCAAAGAATCAGATGCCGATTATTTTGTAGCAGGACATAGTTCTACTTCTATTTCCTTGGCCGTAGGAGCTGCTAAAAGTATCAAACTAAAAAAAGAGGATAGAATCCCTGTTGTAATGATTGGTGATGGTTCTATGACTGCTGGAATGGTTTATGAAGCTTTAAATGAACTTGGAGATTTAAAACTTCCAATTGTTATTATTTTAAATGATAATGAAATGTCAATAGCAAAACCAATTGGCGCAATTTCTAGATATTTATCAAAAATTCTTGCAGGTAAATTTTATCAAAATTTTAGAGATAGAGTTGACAGAAATATAATTCAAAAACTTCCTGAAGGTGCAACTTATATTGCAAAAAAAATGGAAGAGAGCATGAAGTTAATTACTCCAGGAATTTTATTTGAAGAAATGGGAATTGATTATATTGGTCCAATTGATGGACATGATTTAGAAGAGATAATAGAAACTTTAGAGATTGCAGCAGATTTAAAAAAACCTGTGATTGTTCACGCTCATACTATAAAAGGAAAAGGTTATAGTATTGCAGAAGGTCAGCATGAACATTGGCATGGAGTTGGCCCTTTTAATGTTGATAATGGGAAATTTGTAAAAAAATCAACAGCAAAATCTGCAACTGCTATATTTGCTGATGCTTTATTAGAGCTTGCAAGAAAATATGAAAATGTTGTAGGTATAACAGCAGCAATGCCAAGTGGAACTGGAATTGATAAATTAATAAAAGAATTTCCTTCAAGATTTTGGGATGTTGCAATTGCTGAACAACATGGAGTTACTTCAATGGCTGCAATGGCAAAAGAAGGATTTAAACCTTTTATCACAATCTATTCTACATTTTTACAAAGAGGATTTGATCAAATCATTCATGATGTATGTTTAATGAATCTTCCTGTTGTTTTTGCAATAGATAGAGCTGGAATTGTAGGAAATGATGGAGAAACACATCAAGGAGCATTTGATATTTCATATTTAAGATTTATACCAAATATGATTTTATGTGCTCCACGAGATGAAAAAACACTTGAAAATGCTTTAGAGTTCGCATATGAAGCAACTAGTCCTTGTGCTATTAGATATCCAAGAGGTGCTTTTGGCAATAATGAATACGATTCAAATGCCTTTGAGTTAGGAAAAGCAGAACTTTTAAAAGAAGGAAGTTCAAATAAACTATTAATAGGCTATGGCTCTGGAGTTTCAAGAGCAATAGATACTGAAAAACTTCATAATGAAGATATAGCAATTTTAGATTTACGGTTTGTAAAACCGCTTGATGAAAAACTTTTAAGCGAATTATCAAAAAAATATAATGATTGGTATGTTTTCTCAGATTCTCAAAAACAAGGTGGAGTAGGTAGCGCAATCTTAGAATTTTTAAATAAAGATAAAATTTGTGTAACTCTAACATCTTTTGAATATGAAGATGATTTCATTCAACATGGGGATACAAAAATAGTGGAAGAGAGTTTAGGATTATTACCTTTTCAATTAGCAGAGAGAATAAACTAATTAATTAGTAACATCAACTATATCTCCAGGCTCAACAAGAACTTCAAGATCAAAAGTTAAAGGCTCATAACCATCAGCTCCTGCAGAGTTCACAAAAGTGGGTGCTGATGTAAATTTGACTTTCATATAGTGGTCAAAAGTGATACTTGCCGAAGTACTCCCACATTTTGTTACTCCTACATACATTGTTACATTTGCCGTTATAAAATGTTTTACTTCATCATATAAACTTTTTGGATTATTTCTTTGCTCTTTACTTAATGAGTCAACTGTAGGGATACTAAAAATATCATCTAAATCAGCATCTCCATCTGTTTTTGATGAATCTGTCCAATAATCACCTGTTTGAACTAATTGACCATCTGTATTAACTGTAAAATCTACATCAAAATCTTGTTTAACACCATTTTTAAAGTGGGAAAAATTTGAGTTACCATTTGCAGTGTCATATTCACTTACCACACCATAAAAATTATCTGTTATATCATCTGTTACATCATTAAAACCAAGCTCCCCTTTGAACATAAGACTTAATGTGGTACCATCAGTATAAGAGATTTGATTACCACTAGTATCACAACCACCTACAGCAAAAGGTGATAAGTTATTAATATCATCAAGTTCATCTGAAATAATATTAATTTTGTGAGAAGCATTTAATATAAAATTAAATAAATTTAAAAATCTATACCAAAAAGTTTCATCTTCATATGGTGCTATTGATACTGTAAGTGATTTTGGGTTAGAAGCTAAGTCCCACTCATAAGTTAAACTATTACCGCTTCCATCAGGATTTGTATAAGTAGTTGTAGTTCCATTTGTAGATGAGTTAGAACCGTCACCTATAAGTTCATCTCCTAATTTCATTTGACTTATTATATTTACGCTTATTGTTTCTGCATTAGTAATATCTTGGTCAGTTAAATAATATTTTCCAGCCGTTCGTGCAGCATCTCTAGTAATAGTTTTTAGGTCATATAGCTTATTTCTTGTTTTTGTTTCATCTGAGCTTGTAGCTATAAAAACTACAATCCCTGTTAATAAGAAAAATCCTAAAAGTAATTGATCAATAAAAGCTTTTTTTAGATTACTCTTCACTTATAATCCTTTGCTTGATATTATACATTTATAAACCGAATATTTCATTTACTCTTTTTTGGTGTTTTTCTTCATCTGTTAATTCTTTAGTTTTTGTTTCTAAGATAGGTTCAACTACCTTTTTTTCATCTATTTTTGTATTTAAATCTTTTGCTTTATCATCATACTCTTTATTTTTTACAATGTTTAGTTTTTTATTTAATAGATCTTCTTGATTATTTTTCATTGGATCAATGATTTCAGGAGTTATAAAAAAAACTAAATCAGTATTAGTATCATTTGATTGTCTACTAGTAAATAATTTGCCTAATAAAGGAATATCTCCTAATAAAGGAATCTTTTCTTCGTATTTTGTTAAATCACTTTTTAAAATTCCTGCTAAAACAATTGTTGATCCATGCTCAACTAGAACATTTGTAGTAATTTTATTTCCTGTTAAACCTGGAATACCATCAACCGCATTATCCCAATCAATTTCAGAAGACTCTGCTTCAGCTGAAAAATCAATATAGTTGTCTTCAATAATTTTATCAATTGTAATTGTTATATTTAAACCATACTCAACATCTTCATATCCCGTTGAAGTTGTACCATTATCTGCTGTTGTGGAAGTAGATACTTTAAAACTACCACCTGCTGTGAAAACTGATTCTTGTTGCTCTTTCATAATAAGAGTTGATTCATTTACTATTTTTACAGCATCATTTTTTTTCAAATAATTTAAATTTAATTCAATATCAAATTTTGAACCAAGTCTTGCAGCAGCAGCAGTTATACCACCTGTTAAACTTGTTATATTAGATGTGAAATCAACATTACTAACTTCTGTAGTACCATCACTAAAGTTTAATAGTGACCAATCATTAATAAATTGTTCCGAATTATCATTATCAATTTGAACAACATAGAGTTTAACTCTTACCATTTTTGTTGAATAATCATCTCTAATTAAATCAATGATCTTTTCATCTTTCTTTATTCCATATTTTTCAAAAATATCTAAAATTTTACTTCTTTGTGTTTTATTTTTTACATATCCTTGAAGAACAACAGTATCATTTATTTGTGAAACTTTTATATTTGGAAAAAGTTCTGAAACCAAATGAATTACATCATTGATATTTTTAACAATATTAAATTTAACACTAACAATACTATCATCATAAAATGTTACAATAGCATTTTGTTTACCAATTTTTTTACCTTTTACTTTTAGAGTACTTAAAGGTAAATCTGTAGAATCTTTTAAAAAATCTGCATCTATATACTCACTACTGTCAAATTGTATTTTCATAATACTTTTTGAAAATTGCAATATTTTATATCCATCTAAATCTACTGTAACAACCTTATCTTCAAAATCTTTTTGCATAACTACATTGCTTTCTTTTGCATTTAAATTTAATGAACATATTAATAAAGTAAATATAATAATAAATTTTTTCATCTTCTCCCCTAATTAGATAATGTAATATTTAGAGTACAAGTAATAGTATCTGAACTATTTTCATTAAATACTACTCTTTTACTTCCTAACTGATTTCCAAAAAACTTGAATTCAGTATTTGTTGTTTGCGTAACAAAAATAACTTGGTATGCATTATTTGCATTAGTTGTACATATACTACTAGTATCCGCACTTACACTGTTTATTCCATTTACTTTCATACTATTAATAGTTGCTGATAAATCAGAACCAACACCATCATTTGCCACAACTCTAGCGCCATAATCTGAAATTGCATCCATATTATCTTTTATTCTTATTATAGTTGCATAATCTATTACGAAAAAAAATAGAGTTACAAAACCTATGAACATTACCATCCATAGAAGTACATTTTCTATATAAGCTTTTTTCATAATTTTTTTATTTTCTAGATTATTTGATTCTATTTTCTAACCTTTTATACTCTTTATAAGAGATAATTTTTGTATCTTTTCTTTGAATATAACTTCCATCACAAATCATAAACCAGTCACTATTTATTTTAGAAGCATTAGTATATGCAATTACATAATTTTTATAAACTTTTTTATGAATTTTTGATCTTATTGATGGATGTGTTCTTAAATATGCCTTATTTGACTTTACAAGTAATAATTTATCTTTTTTTGAACACTCTTTATAAAAACTGCTAGAAATTTTAACTGATTTAGTTTTTTTCATTTCTGGTTTATCTTCATAAAATATTGTTGCTGTTTTACTTCTAGAAGATTCTTTTGCGTAATACCATTTTATTGGATAAACTTTTTTCTTAACATAAGTTCTTTTTATTTTTTTAACTAATTTGATTGCTTCTTTCTTTTTTTCTTTATCATCTACCTTACTATCTTCTTCAATTTTTGATTTTACCATCCAAAGTTGGCCACCTTTATTCCAATCTTTTATTAATGATAACATATCATTTTCTTTTATATCTAATATTAATTCACTTGCTCTTACATTTATAATTTCTTCAATTGTTTGTTTTTTTACAACTTTTTTAATTTTTTTCTTAAAAATTGCTTTTTCTGATGGTAAGCCATCTGCTAAAAATCCTAAGACTCTTATATTTTTTATAACATATTGTACTGACAAATTATTTTCTGTTGTTACTGATACAATTTTTATTACATCATTTGGTTCTAAGATATAGTTAGGGTTTTTAAACATTTTATATGACATATTATAACTATTATATTTGAAATCTAGAGTTTTTGCTTTTTCTTTTGCTATTGCTGTTGTAAGTTTTTGTTTTAGAAAAGGTTCATTTACATAAATTGGTTCTTTTGCATATTTATTTATAATTACTTTTTTAATTAAAGGTTTTGTTAAAACAAATTCTCTAGCTATGGTTGTTTCTTTTATATCTTTATTAGTTATAAGAGCACCTTTTTTTATATCATTTTTAGCAACAAAAATTTTGACTAATCGATTTTTATCTGCAACAACTTGTTGATTTTGATTATAGAAATATACTGATACTGCAATTGCAGATAATAGCATAGATAATAAAACAAGTATAATTGCTAATTGTTTATTAAACTTCATTTTCTTCCCTTAATTTACATTCCAAATTCTAAACTCCCTGCCATCATAGGAAATACTATAAAAGCTCCTAATGCAGGTAAAACAAAAATAAATATTATCAACATTAAATACATATTTAATGTATTAACTTTACCTTTAATTTTATAAAACTTTTCTTGTCTCATTTCATCTGATTGTGTAGAAAAAATATTCTTTACGCCAATACCTGCTTCTTCACTAAGTATTAAAAAATCAACAATTTTTCCTACATCATCAGAGTCAATTCTTTTTTTCAAGTTTTCATAAGCTTTCTTTGTAGAATAATTTGTCATTTCATATTCTAAAATGGCAATCTCTTTTAATAACTCTTCATTTAGAATTCCATTTGCTCTTGTTGAGACGGTGAAGAAAGCATTTTTTAAACCTCCTCCTGCTTCTAGAATTACATTAATTAAGTCCAAAAAAGTACCTAAATCAGTATTTATTTTTTCAACTCTTTCTGATTTGGATATATAAATATATAGTTTCCCACCAAAGACTATTAATAATATTCCCACTATTATACCAATAATTCCAATCATTGTACTAAATAGAATAGGTAATGCAATAGCAACAATTACACCTATTAATGCAAAAACTAACTTTCCTTCATTGTATTCTTTTTTTGTAAGTCCAGCTTGGATTAATTTAAAATAAAGATCATTAGAATCATCATGGTCTCTCTTTTTAAGCTCTTTTTGCTGATCTATAATAGCTAGTGCATCTAGTTTTGAAAGCATTACAATTTGTTTTTTCTGACTTCTAGAGTCATAAAAATACCATACAATAATAAAAATAATTATAATAAAAATAGGTAAGAAGTAAATTAAACTCATAATTACCCTTTTACTTTTGTCAATAAATTATTTATAAAAAGCCCAAATGATACCCATATCACAATGAAGAACATTTGGATCTGTCCTTCATCTGTTCCAAAGAAATGTTCATCAAGTACCCCATCTAGTGAACTATCCATCATTTTATAAATAAATATTACTAAAGCTATAATCATATAACTTCCAACTTTTATTTCTTTTGTAGAAGCAGTGATTTCTTGTTTTATCTCACCTTGATCATGAAGAGTTTTTCTAAGTTTTTCAAGTGTATTTGAAAACTTACCACCTGATTGTCTACCTATTGAGATTGTTAAATAAAAGATTCTAAGTTCTTTTGATTCAACCATTTTGAACATTTTCTCAAAAGCTTTATCTTCACCTACAATATCCTTTTCAATTAAATATATATTAAATGTATCCTGCGTAAATTTTGATTTTGAGGTTACAACAGCTTTTTGCAAAGCTTGTTCAAATCCTACACCACTTTTCATCATACTCGT
>JBFHGG010000033.1:0-27825 GCA_041583235.1 Halarcobacter sp. | reverse complement strand
GTTCCTGTTATGGGTGGAATTATGTTATTACTTTTTGGAATTATTGCTTCAATTGGTATTTCAACATTAGTAAGAGAAAAAGTAGATTTAGCTTGTCCTAGAAATTTAATTATTGTTTCTATGATTCTAGTATTTTCTATTGGTGGAATGACATTTAACTTTGGTGGAGTTCCTTTTTCAGGAATTGGACTTGGGGCAATTACAGGTATTTTCTTAAATCTTATTTTACCTCCTGCTAGAAAAGAAGATGATTTAATTTAACAGTTAGGGATTATCCCAACTGTTAAACTCTCTTAATAAAAATAATCAATTTAATACTTATAATATTATAAATTTCCTATAATATAAAATCAAAAAAGAACTTAGGATAAATAATGGCAAAAGAACATCAATTTGATATTTCTGCAAAATTAGATATGCAAGAAATGAAAAATGCAGTAGTACAAACTCAAAAAGAAGTAGATAATAGGTATGATTTTAAAGGACTTACAAAAGAAATAGATTTTAATCAAGGTGCAAAAACATTAACTCTTACATCTTCAAGTGATAATAAAGTTGATGCGATTTATGATATTTTAATCTCTAAAATGAATAAAAGAGGATTATCAATCAATTCTTTAGATGAAGCTAAAAAAGATGACTCTTCAGGTGGAAATAGAAAATATGTCTATTCAATTGTTGATTCTATTAAACAAGATGAGGCAAAAACTATTCAATTAGAAATTAAAAAATTAAAATTAAAAGTGAAAGCTGTAAATCAAGGTGATGAAATTAGAGTTACTGGAAAGAATATAGATGATTTACAAGCTATTATGAGGCATCTTAAATCACTTGATTTTAAATCTCCTTTGGTATTTGAAAACTTTAGATAAAAATTGTTTAGTTTATAAGAAGTTCTTTTGAACTTCTTATTATAAGTATTAGTAAATATATTTATTTATATTTTATTGGAGCTTTAAATGGAATATGAAATTTTAAATAAAGATAATATTTTAAAGTATATTCAATCAATAAGTAGTATTCAAAATTATTTTGGAAGTGATGATTTATATATTGATGAAATAAGAGATTCAAATCTAAATTATGTTTTTAGTATAAAATCAATTCCTAAGCCTAAAAAAGCTTTAATTTTAAAACAAGCACTTCCTTATTTAAAGCGTGCTAATAAATCATATCCTTTCAGTAAAGCACGAATGACATATGAAATAAAAGCATTTAAAGAAATTTCCAAAATTACAAGTGAATATATTCCAAAAATATTTCATATGAGTGAAAATATGTCTTGTATTATTATGGAATATCTTGAGAATCATACTCTTATGAGGCAAGGTATGATAAAGAAAATAATTTTTCCAAACTTTTCAGAACATATCTCAACATATTTAGCCCAAAATTTATTTAAAACATCATCTTTATATTTAAATTCAAAGGAAAAAAAAGATCTAGTTAATAAATTTAATTCAAATACAGAACTTCGTAAATTAAGTGAAGACTTTACTTTTACTTTCGCTTTTATGAAAGATGAAATAAATGATGTTTACGTGAATAAGCATAAAGCGGCAATTGAACTATTTCAGGATATAAAATTTAAAAAAGCTATTTTAAAATATAAATATAAATTTATGACTCAAAGTGATGCTTTAATTCATGGAAACTTACATGCTGGAAGCATAATGATAAATGAAAACAAAACTAATGTTATAGACCCAGAATTTGCCTTTGTAGGACCTTTTGCTTTTGATGTTGGAACATTAATTGCAAGTCTTATTACATCTTACACTTCACATGTAGTAAAAAAATCTGAAGACAAATATAAAGAGTGGATTTTAAAAACGATTGAAGAGGTACTAATTAAATTTGAGGATAAATTTCTTGCTCTTTGGAATGAACAAGAAGAATCAAGTCTTATTAAAAAAGCTTATTTGAATGAATTTGATTTATTAGATTATAAAAAAGAGTTTATCTTAGATATCTTTCAAGATGCTTTGGCATTTGCTGGATGTAAGATAGTAAAAAGTGTATTTGAAGTTTCATCGATTATAGATATTACAGATCAAAAAGTAAAAGATATTGCAATCAATATGACACTAGAAATAGCTAAAACCTTTTTGAAAAAAAATAAAGAAATCACAAAAGTAAGTACTGTAATTTATATAATTAAAGATAAAACAAAATGAATGCTAAGGAAAAAACTTTTTCTTTGATGCTTCTATTGTTAAATTTTAATTAGATTATACAAAAATAAATGTACTTGCTTCAAGATTTTGTAAAACATCATTAGAAGCTAAAAAAGCTTATAAAATAAAGTACACAGCCAATAAACAAACTTTTAGTATAATTACTGATAAAAATTACCTTAAATTTAAAAAGGAATGAAATTTGAAAGTTTTATTATTAGAAGATGACCCCGCATTAAATGATTTATTAGATGAACATTTAAGTGATAAAGGATATGACGTTACTTTAGCTACAAATGGACAAGAAGCTTTAGAATATCTTATTGATGATGTCTTTGATTTTGCATTATTAGATATTAATACTCCTATTATGACAGGACTCGAAGTTTTGAAAACTATAAGAGAAGAGTATAAAAATAGAACTCCTGCCATTGTTTTAACTGCCTATCAAGATACAAAACATTTAAAAGAGTCTTTTGAAAGTGGTGTTGATGATTATATTAAAAAGCCTTTTGATTTAGAGGAGTTAGATCAAAGAATAAAAAAGTTATGTAAACATTTTATGATTGAACAAAGTGATGAGATTATCATCTCTTCTTTAATAAAATTTATGCCTGATTCTTGTCAGCTTTTAATTTCAGATAAGAAAAAGAATATAGCTTTAAAAGAAAGAGATATCTTAAAATATTTTTGCAAACATAAAAATAGGGTGATTTCAAGTGAAGAGTTATTACAAAATATTTGGGCCTATGAAGAGATGCCTACTGATGCCACTATTAGAGTTTATATAAAAAATTTACGTGAACTTTTGGGAAAAGATAGAATTCAAACAGTAAGAGGAATAGGATATAAATTTGAATTATAATGAAAAAAAAGCATTAGTTAGTTTCCTATCAATTTATGTAGGCTCTGCTATTTTTCTTATTAGTTTTTTACTATATTTTTATTATCAAGATGAGATAGAAAACCTTGAAAACACATGTAATATGGAGCTAAGTCATGCTTCTATGGGAATTAAGAATGATATTATGGATTCATACATGCATAATAAAGAATTTGTACCCAAACATTTAGATAAAGATGAAATAAAATATGCACTTTTTGATAAAGATAAAAATCTAATTTATTCTTATCTTGATGGAAAAGAGTTTGTAGATTTTAAGAAAAAGTTTTACGAAAGTAATAATTTTCATTTTTTTATTGAAGAGATTCATGATATGAATATTCCTATTAAATATATTGTAATGGAGACTTGCCAAGGTATTGAAGATAGAAATAGTTTAAAAATTTATACAGTAATTACACTTCTTTTAAGTGCAATATTTGTAGGTATTATTGCTTATTGTTTAGCAAAAATATTATTAAAACCTGTAAGAGAAAAGATTTTACATATGGATAATTTTATTAAAGATTCTGCTCATGAATTAAATACTCCAATTTCAGTCTTGATGACATCAGTTTCTATGTTAAAAAAGGGTAAAAAACCTGAGAAAATGATGAAATATATATTAAGTAGTTCTAAGCAAATATCACAAATATATAATGATATACATTTCTCTGCTTTTGATTCTATTCATGAAAGTGTTGAAGAAGTATTTAGACTTGATGAGCTTATTTTAGAAAGTGTTGAATATTTTAATGATATTTCAATTACTAAAAATATTAAAATTGAGTCTGATGTTGAAGAGTGTAGTATTTTTATGGATAAAACAAAAACACAAAAATTAGTAAATAATTTAATTTCTAATTCTATAAAATATAGTAATGCTAATACAAAGGTAATAGTTTCCTTAAAAGATTCTATTTTAAAAGTTCAAGATTTTGGAATTGGAATTAGTAAAAAAGAGCAAAGTGAAATTTTCAAAAGGTATAAAAGAGGAAATAATATAGAAGGTGGCTTTGGAATTGGTTTAGATATAGTTAAACGAATTTGTAATGATTATGATATAAAACTAGATTTATATTCTAAAATTGATGAGGGATCTACATTTTTTATTGATTTTAAAAAGATTGTTGCAAGGAAGAAACTATAAAAAATAAACTCTATTTTCCAATAGAGTTTATTTTTAATATGATAGATATTTTTTCTTTATGAATTGTGTCAAGAACTGAGCCAATTGATCTTTTTTCATGGTTTGAAAGTTCTCCTTGTATTGTTTGTAGAATGTGCCAGAATCTCTCATTAAAAGGTGCATTTAATTCTTTTAATTTATGTTCAAAAATATCATCAACTATAGTTTTAATTAAGTGCTTATAAGCTATTTTATTTGTTCCTCTTTGTATTCTATAGTCTTTCATTATAATTAGATTATTTTTATAAATTTCTTTTTCTAATTTATTATAATCTTTATGATTTTTAACATTTTCAATCTCATTATCAAGTTTTTTTTCTATTTTTAATATTTCATTTTGAAAAATTTCTTTTGAATTAGCATTAATAGATAATATTTTATTTAAAATCTCTTCATCATTTAATCTTTTCCCTTTAATATTATATGTGTATATAATATCTTTTTCATAATCATGATGAATAGCATTATAAATCTCAAGGGCAGGGTATATATAAACATATTTGTCATCTTTACCATTTTTAAAATTTATACCATGGGCGGAAATTAATTCTTTTGGTCCTACATATTTTAGTTTCAAAGTAACAACCTTTCTAATATAAATATTTTTATATAATTATTTTACGAATATTTTATTCAAAAACTAATAAAATATAGCAAAGGTTTATCATGAATAACAAAATTGAAGAGTTTAAAACAATGCTACTTGATGATACGAAGTTTGTACATCCTGTTAAAATAACATATAAACAAAATGGAAAAAAGAAAGTTTGGGAAGCTGTAAAAAGTTTTGATTCAGTTGCAATTTTATTATATCATCAAGAAAAAAATGCATTTTTATTAGTAAAACAGTTTAGACCTCCTGTCTATCTAAATGATAAGAATAAACTTTGTACTTATGAACTTTGTGCAGGAATTGTTGATAAAGACAAAAGCCTAGAAGAGATTGCTGTTGAAGAGATCGATGAAGAGTGTGGGTATCAAGTAAGGGTAGAAGATATTGAAAAAATTACCTCTTTTTATACTAATGTTGGCGTTAGTGGAGGTTGTCAAACTCTTTTTTATGCAAGAGTGGATGAATCAATGAAAATCCATAATGGGGGAGGAATAAATGATGAAGAAATTGAAACAATGTTTCTTCCAATTGACAATTTTAGAGAATTTATTTATGATGAAAGTAAGGCAAAAACTCCAGGACTAATGTTCTCATTCTTTTGGTTTATTGAAAATAAATTAAGTAGTTTTAATTTATGAATTTAATTGCTTATGGAAGTTTAATAAATAAAGATGAACTTTTTAAAGAGGGTATCTCTTTAATTGATGTTGAACTTGTGAAGGTTTTTTCTTTTAAAAGAGTATTTAATCAAGAACCTTCATATAGACTTGTAAACTCACTAAATCGTGCTGTTTTAAATATAGAAAAAGATGAAAACTCTTGGTTTAATGCAATTGTTATAAAAAATCTTGAAGAAGAGTATTTTCATACTCTAGATAAAAGAGAAAAGGGTTATAATAGAATATTTTTAGAAAGTACAAAAGTTAAAAACTATAATAATATTGAAGTTTCAAATTGTGTAGTTTATCAAGGAAAAGCAAATAAACAAAATCAGGAGATTTTACCTAATTTTGATTATTTAAATATTTGCCTAAATGGCATGGAAGATTTTGGAAAAGAGTTTTTCTATGATTTTTTAAAAACTACATATAAAAATTCTAATAATGGCTTAACTTTAATTTAAAAAAGCTATCTAGATAAAGAAATACCAAAACTAATACGGTTTATTTCTTTGTCATAATCAATTAAACTATCTCCATAACCACTTGATAATTGTAAATATCCAAAAGTATTTTTAGAATTAAATAATGGGAAAGTCCAATCAAATTGTGCATAACCTTTGTTATCATCATCTAATTTTAGATTATCTCTAAGTAATAGTTTAAAAGTATGAGATTTATAAGGATATACTAAAGTTAAATCACCATATCCCATATAATCTTCTATATCAGGATTATCATCGTCATTTTCATTTTCAGGAATTCTATACCAAATTTTTGGAATTATAAACAAGTTTCCTGTTTGAAAATAACTCTCTAAATATAATCTATTCCAAGACCTTGAAGTTTCTTCTGGTTGTCCATTTGATTCATGAAGGAAGCCAAAAGTAAAGCCTTTTAATGCAGTTTTATCTCTTTTCCCATAAGGTACTGTAACAAATATTTCTGGTTTGTAATTTGTTTCTCTAAAAGGAGAAGAGTCTTCATATAATTGCCATAAAGAAGTATGTGTATATCCAAAATTTATTGTTTCATTAAAACCAAAAAAATCATGGGCAATTGGTTTTTTTATACTTAATTGAAATTTTGCTTCTAATTGATTTCTGTCTTCTTTGTTTTTCATATCATAAGAAAATGGAAAAAGAAAGTTTTCATGATGAGGATATATATCAAATGTTGATGAAAGCATTTGCTGAAGTGTTCTTGTTGTCTCTTTATCATCTATTGTATCTATTACTTCAGATATAACTTGAATTTCTTTTTGTTTATCTTCATCAATGTAAACTCTATTTATATCTCTTTGTTTTGAGGTAATATTTTTGTAAATATACATAGCTTCTTTGTAGTTACCACTTGCTTCAAGTTTTTGTGCTTTTAAATATAAATCTTCTATTTCAGTGTCTGCATTTAATATAGAAATAAATAAAAATGTATAAAAAATAAATTTAAGATGTTTCATGATTTTTGATTCCTCAAGTAGATGTTTAGTATTTAATACTCTATAAATTTATGAAATAGTATCACAAAAAGTAAAATAAACCTATAAAATGATATAATCGCGTCAATTTAATGTAAAAGGTTTTTTTATGCTTGTAGCACCTTCGATTCTTTCGGCAGATTTTGGAAATTTAGCCCAAGAAATTAAAGCAATCTGTGATGGCGGTTGTGATTTAATACATGTTGATGTAATGGATGGACATTTTGTTCCTAATATGACTTTAGGTCCTGTTGTTGTTGGCCCTGTAGCTAAGGCTGCAACTAAGCCTCTAGATATTCATTTAATGGTTGAGAATAATACATTTTTTGTAGAGCTTTTTGCTCCTTTAAAACCTGAGTATATCTCTTTTCATATTGAAAGTGAAAAACATCCACATAGACTTATTCAAAAAATTAGATCTTTAGGAATTAAACCTGCAATTGTTTTAAATCCTCATACTACTCCTGAGACTATTGAATATTTATTAGAAGATTTAGATATGGTTTTATTAATGTCTGTAAACCCTGGTTTTGGTGGACAAAAATTTATCTCATCAGTTGTTGAAAAAACAAAAAAATTAAAAGAGTTAATAAATAAAAGAAATCCAAACTGTTTAATTGAAATTGATGGTGGAGTAAATGACAAAAACATTCATGAGTTAAAAGATGCTGGTGTTGATGTTGTTGTTGCTGGTTCTTATGTATTTGGAAATGAAGATTATTCAAAAGCTATAAAGTCGCTGCAGGTTTAATATGAAAGTTAAAATTTGTGGAATAACAAATCTTGAAGATGCAATTGATGCGGTAAATGCAGGAGCAGATGCTTTAGGATTTGTTTTTTATGATAAAAGTCCACGATATATTGACCCTTTTAAAGCAAAAGAGATTGTAGAAAAACTTCCTCCCTTTATTCAAACAGTTGGCTTATTTGTAAATGAAAATTCAAGTTTTATTAATCAAGTTTGTACAAATGCAAAGATGCAATTAGCACAAATAATTGATGATGATAACTATACTGATTTAATAAGTATAAATTACAAGCATATTTATGTTGTAAGAGCAAAGTGTGAAAAAGATATTATTGAAAATAATAGTGATTATATTTTAGTTGATGCTTTTGTTGAATCTTTTGGAGGAGAGGGTAAAAGAGTAGCTTTAGAATGGTTTAAGCATGCTGATTGTTCTAAAATTATACTTGCAGGAGGTTTGAATGAATCAAATCTTTCTGAACTTAAAGGTTTTGGTTTTTATGGAGTTGATGTAAGTTCTGGGGTTGAACAAAGTAAAGGTAAAAAAGATAAGGTTAAAATGATTAATTTTGTAAAAGTAGCTAATGAAATCTAAAAATCAAAAAAATTTTATGTGTAATCTGATTGCTAAATTAAAAAAACAAGCAATACCTTTTGATGGATTTTTAGATGAATTATCAAAAAATCATGATAAGTTTTTTGATAATACAGAATTAGAATTTGAACTTCTTTTATCAAATGGTTTACCTCTTGATCTTTATAATGATGAAGTATTTTTAAAAACCTCAAAAACTCCTATTAAAGAACAAACTTTTTGTATTGTTGATATTGAAACAAATGGTGGGCATGTTAATAAAGGTCATCAAATTATTGAAATTGGTGCTGTTAAGTATAAAGGCGGGCAAATTATTGATAAATACGAGTCTTTAGTTTATGCAAAAAGCATACCAAAATTTATTCAAGAAGTAACAAATATAAATCCAAAAATGCTAGAAGATGCACCTGTATTAAAGACAGTATTAGAGGAGTTTAAACTCTTTTTAGAAGATGATGTTTTTGTTGCTCATGATATAAAATTTGATTATAATTTTATATCTAATTCTTTACAAAAATATGATTTAGGAAAACTTGAAAATAGAAAACTTTGTACTATTGATTTAGCTAGAAGAACTATAAAAGCTCAAAGGTATGGATTAGGATATTTAAAAGAGACTTTAGATATTGATGTGGATAATCATCATAGAGCCTATAGTGATGCTTTAAGTACAACATATCTTTTAGAAAAATCAATTAATTGCTTAGATGAAAATATTAAAACTGTTGAAGATTTAATAGATTTTTCTAAAAATGCAAAAACTTTAATGCCTAAACATCAAATGAATAATAGACAAAATCAAAATAGACAAAAAGAGAATAAACAAGAAAATAAAAAAGAGGAAAATAAATAATGTTTTCACAAGAAAAATATTTAATAGCACTAAATTTTGCTGCAAATGCACATAAAGATCAAAAAACTCCATATGATTTACCTTATTTAGCTCACATTACAAGCGTAGCAATGGAAGTTATTCATGCTTGTGTTGAGAGTAAAATGGATGATAAAAGAAGTGATTTAGCAATTACCGTTGCACTTTTACATGATGTAATTGAAGACACAGAAGTTACATATGATGATATTTATGAAAAATTTGGAATAGATGTAGCAGAGGCAGTTGATGCTTTAAGTAAAGATGTATCTTTACCTAAAAAAGAGCAAATGGCAGATTGTATAAATAAACTATTAGCACAACCTTATGAAGTTCAAATGGTAAAACTTGCAGATAGAATTACAAATATGCAAAAGCCACCAGAATCTTGGGATAATGAAAAAGTTTATAATTATCATAAAGAGGCTAAGTTTATTTTATCTTGTTTAAAAAATTCTAATGCTTTTTTATCTCAAAGATTAGAGAGTAAGATTTTAGAATATAGAGTTTATATAAAATAAAGATTAACCTTTTTTGGGTTAATCTTTATTTTGATTTAAAATTTAAGCCATTGCTTCTTTAGCATATTTAATACCAAGATCAAATGCTTTATTATTTATATCATGTACTTTTTCAGGTACTTTTGAAAGCATTGTAGTTCTTAATATTTCATTATCAATTGTTTGTCCTGTCATTAAATTTGCAATAGCAAGAGCTAAAACTGATTGAGTAATTACATTTCCAACTTCTTCTTTTGCAATAGTAATAATTGGAATTTCAAAAATATGCCATTTCTCTCTATCTTCTTTAGTAGGCGTTACTAAATTTGGTTCAACAACAATAGTCCCACCAATTTTAACACCTTTTTTAAATTGATCAAAAGAAACTTGAGCAACAGATAACATAAAGTCAATTTCACCATCATTTGCATATGGATATAAAATAGGATTATTGTTTAATGTAATATCAACAACAGTAGGGCCACCTCTTACTTGTGAAGTATATGTTGCTGTTTTTAATCCATAACCACCAGCATTAATTTTTGCTGCTGCAAAAATAGAACCAGCTAGAAGAACACCTTGTCCACCAACACCTGTAAATCTCATTAATGTTTTTGCCATGATGTTCTCCTTAAAGTTGTACTGTAGTTTTATTTTGATGCGCTTCTTGTACTTTTTTATAAGAATCAGTATATTCAGCAGCATCTTTATCTTGTTTTAAAATTCCAGTAGGAAATAATCCTTTTCTCTCTTCTTCACTCATTTTATCATATTTAGTTTTTGCAATTGAAATTGAATCAATCCATTCTAAATTTGCCATAGCAGAACCCATTTTATTTTTTCTACCTAGATTTACATGACAGTTTGAGAAAATATCAAAGAAAGAGTAACCATTATGTTCTAATCCTTTTACAAAAATTCTTTCAAGCTTTTTAGGATCTAACATTGTTTCTCTTGCAACAAATGAAGCTCCAGCTCCTATTGCTAAATCACATGCATTAAAAGTGGGATCAATATTCCCTCTTTTCATTGTAACAGTCCACATACCTTGAGGAGTTGTTGGAGATGTTTGAGAATTTGTTAATCCATAAATAAAGTTATTAATAACAATTTGATTGATATTGATATTTCTTCTACATCCATGAATGGTGTGATTTCCCCCAATTGCAAGACCATCACCATCTCCTGTTACACAAATAACATGTTTATCAGGATTTGCTAATTTTATTCCTGTTGCATAAGCAATTGTTCTACCATGTGTTGTATGTACAGTATTACAATTGATGTAAGATGAGAATCTTCCTGAACATCCAATACCTGAAACAACACAAACATCATCCATATTCCAGTTAAGTTTATCAATTGCTCTTATAAGTGCTTTTAAAATTACACCATCACCACAACCCCAACACCATAGTGTTGGCATTTTATTAGTTCTTAAATATTCATCATAATTAAATGCCATCTTACATTCCTTCGATTTTTTCAATAATTTCAAGTGGAGCAATTGGTCTACCATTTGCCTTGAATAATGTATCTAAATCTGTTCTTCCACTAGCTCTTTGGATTTCTTGAATATATTGACCCATATTTAATTCAGTAACTAATACTTTATCAAATTTATTACACAATTCTTTGATCTTTTCTTCAGGACTTGGCCATAAAGTAATTGGTCTAAACATTCCAACCTTTATTCCTTTTTCTCTTAGTCTAGAAATTGCTTCTCTAACTGATAATGCCATAGATCCATATGCAATAATCATAATATCAGCATCATCTAACATATATTCTTCATAAGATTCAAGTTCATCTACATGAGCTTCTACTTTGTTAAATAGTCTTTCTATTAAATCTTGACACTTTTTTTCATCTTCAGTTGGATGACCATTTGCATCATGGTGTAATCCTGTATAGTGGTATCTATACCCTTTAAACATTGGATTTAATACAGCAGCTTCATCTTGAGCAACTTCATAAGGCTTATAATCTTTTGGATCACCTGTAAATATTTTTCGTGAACGTATTCCTGCTTTTACTTCTTCCAAGTCAGGAAGAACTGCTTTTCCACTCATATGACCAATTGTTTCATCTAAAAGTACAAACACAGGTTGCATAAATCTATCAGCTAGATTAAATGCTCTTACAGTTTCTGTATAACACTCTTCTAGTGAAGATGCACATAATGTAATTGATTTATAATCACCATGTGTTGGGTTTTTTGCTTGTAAAACATCACCTTGTTGAACACGTGTAGGAAGTCCTGTTGAAGGTCCACCTCTCATTACATTTATTATTACTAATGGAACTTCAGCAATATATCCTAATCCGATATTTTCTGCTTTTAATGAGATTCCAGGTCCTGAAGTTGCTGTTAATGATCTTTTTCCAGACATTGCTGCACCTAATGCGGCACAAACGCCAGCTATTTCATCTTCCATTTGAATTGCTGCACCACCATTTTTAGGTAATAAATCTGATAGCGTATGCATTACTTCACTTGAAGGAGTAATTGGGTATCCACCAAAAAATTCACATCCTGCATCCATTGCTGCAAATGCTGCTAATTCATTACCCGTAGAAATTATTTCTCTTGCCATTATTTCTCCTTAATCCTCAAGTACTCTATAATTATTTTTTTTGATTGCTTCACTTCTTTCTTTCGCTTCTTCAGTAAGTTTAGCAAATTTAAATTCTTTTTTATCTGCAACATAAATTGCAAAATCTGGACATGATAATTCACAGTCATTGCAACCAATACATGATTCTGCTGATATTATACTAACCATTGCGCCTAATGTTGATTTAGCTTCTGGTCTCATTGCTAATGTACCAGAAGGGCAAACTGATACACAAATATCGCATGCTTTACATCTACTTTCATCTACCCAAACAGGAGTGTTAGCAGGAGCTTCTATTATTGCCATATTTTCCCCTTTAATTTTTAACGTAATATATTGAATGAATCTCAATTATTCTTGAATAATCATAACTAATTTTATAATTAAAGTATATTTAAATAAAATTATATGAAGAGCGAATTTTTCTATTGTTACTATACGCTACAAGATAAATCTTTCAAAAAAAAATCATTTAAGAGGAAGAAAAAATAATATAAAACATAGAAATATTTTTGTTTTTTTTTATTTATAATTTGACTTTACATCACTTCTTTTAAATATAAGATTAGGTATAATCACGAAAATTTCTTATAAGGTTTTTGCTTGCTTTTATATCAACCAAATAGCGGCTATTGTTATAATAGCGATACACATTTTTTATATAATTTTATTATTGAAAATTTAAAAAAGTTTAAAAATATTAATGGAGAACTCTTAGATATAGGAAGTGGAAGTGGAATTTTAGGTTTATTACTTGCAAGAGATAATAAAAGATTAAATTTAAATCAATGTGAAATACAAAAAAGTTTTCAAGAACTTTCATTAATAAATAGTAAATGTAATGATTTAGAGTCAAATATGTTTAAGGGTTCTTTTATAGATACAAATTTTGATAAACTTTTTGATATTTGTGTTTCTAATCCTCCTTTTTATCACTCTAATGTAATAAAAAGTGAAAATGAAAATTTGAAAATTGCAAGATATAATGATAGCATGCCTTTAGAAGAGTTTATAAAAAAAACTTCTAGAATATTAAAAAATAGCGGAAAGTTTTTTTTCTGTTATGATGTAAAGCAATTAAGTGAGATAATAAGATTATTGGCAATTTATAAATTGAATATTGAGAGTTTGCAATTTGTTCATCCAAATGAGAATAAAGATGCTACTTTAGTATTAGTATATGCAAGAAAAAATTCTAAATCATTATTAAAAGTTTTAGAGCCTTTAATTGTTTTTAAAAAAGAAAATTTTACAAAAAAAGTTTTAGATATATATGAAAGATCTTCAACTCATAGTATAAAAGTGGAAATATGAATATAATAAAAAAAGAGGGTTTTGATTTTGGTTTTGATGCTCAAGGTTGTGATACTTGTGAGGGAAACTGTTGTATAGGTGAAAGTGGAAATATTTGGATAAATAATCAAGAGATTAAAAATTTAAGTAAGCATTTAAATATTTCTTTAGAAGAATTAAGACTTGGCTTTTTAGAGAAAAGAGGGTATAAGTATAGTATAAAAGAGGTACAATTAGCTAAAGATAACTATGCATGTATTTTTTTTAATTTAGAAAAAAAACAGTGTTCAATCTATGAAGCACGACCAATACAATGTAGAACTTTCCCTTTTTGGGATTATTTTAAGAATAATAAAGAAGAGGTTATAAAAGAGTGTCCAGCTATAAAAGAATTGTAGTTTTTATTTTTTTAATATTTTTTATAAGTGCTTGTACTCAATTTATGCAGCCTGAAAAAAAAGAATTAAAGCAAGTTAAATATAATTATAAAACTTTTGCGCAAGAAGACAGATATATTATGTTTGCTTTGGAATATGATAGACAAAACCAAAAACTAAATGCAAGTGAAGTGTTTTTAGAACTTTATACAAATACTTTAAAAGAAGAGTATTTTTTGGAATACTTAAAATTATCATTTTTTTTAAAAAAATATGATGAAGTAATTTTTAAATTTGAAGAAAATGAAAAACAGATTAATAGATACAAAAACAGAATAGAAAAAATTTATATTTTATCCTTACTTCAAAATAAACGATATGATGATGCTTTAAAAAGAACTAAGGACCTTTTAAAAATAGAAAAAACAGATAATAATTATGGTTTACTAGGAACAATTTATTTACAAAAAGGTGAATATAATAAAGCAAAAGAATTATTTGAAAAAGTTTATAAGAATTTATTAACTACTAATACACTTGTTAATTTAACTGATGTAATGTATCTTTATTTAGATGAAAAAGAAGAAGCAATTAATTATCTTGAATCTCATATAAAATTGTATGGCTGTGATAATCAAACTTGTGGAAAGCTTTTAGGCTATTATCAAGAACAAAAAAATATTGAAGGAATAATTTCTATTCTTAAAAAAAGTTATTATAAAGCAAATGAAAAACAAGACATTTCAAATGCAGAAAAAATCTATAAATTACTTATGTACTATCTTATAAAAAAAGATGTAAAAGAGGCTATTTTATTTTTAGAAAATAGTAAGGCTGATGATGATAAGTTACTTACATTATATAGGAATGAAGGAGAATATGAAAAGGCATATACTCTTGTAAATGCTTTATATGAAAAAACATCTAATATTGATTATTTAGCTCAAATTGCAATTTTGGAATTTGAAAAAGCAGAAAATAAAAAAGAAGTTTTAAAGAGTGTAATTAAAAAATTTGAAGATGTATTAACTGTTTTAGATAATCATATTTATCAAAACTATTTAGGTTATATTTTAATTGATTTTGATATTGATATTAAAAAAGGTTTAGAATATATTAATAAAGCTTTAGAAAAAGCTCCTAATAATTTAGCTTATATAGACTCTTTAGCTTGGGCTCAATATAAATTAAATGATTGTAAGAATGCTTATATAAATATGAAAAAAGTTGTTGATGGAGCAGGCTTAAATGATGAAGAAATTAAAAAACATTGGAATAAAATTAAGGAGTGTAATAAGTGATTTTAGATGAAATAAATAGAAGAACAAGAGAAGATGTAGAAAAAAGAAAAAAAGAGTACTCAATTGATTGGCTAGGGAGAAGTTTAAGTGCCAATCCCTATGCTCCTAGAGACGTAAAACCTTATCTTACCTCTACTAAAGAAGAACCTATTAGAATAATTGCAGAAGTTAAAAAAGCTAGTCCTTCTAAGGGTGTTATAAAAGAGGATTTTGATCCTTTATTTATTGCACAAGAATATTCAAAAAATGGGGCAAATGCAATTTCTGTTTTAACTGAACCTCATTATTTTCAAGGAAGCTTAGAATATTTAACACAAATTAGAAGATATGTTCAAACTCCTCTTTTAAGAAAAGACTTTATTTTAGATAAATATCAAATTGTTGAAGCTTTAGTTTACGGAGCAGATTTTATTTTACTTATAGCAAAATCCCTAGCTACAAAAGAGTTAAAAGAGTTATATGAATATGCTTTACATTTAGGACTTGAAGTTTTAGTTGAAGTTCATGATAAAGAGGATTTAACGAAAGCTATGAAGTGTGGAGCACATATAGTAGGAATTAATCATAGAAATTTAGAAACAATGGAAATGGATATGAGTTTATGTGAGAAATTAATTCCTATGATTCCAAATGGTAAGATAATAGTTGCTGAATCTGGGGTTTCAAATATAGAAACAATTCAAAGATTAAGTTCTATTGGTGCTGACGCTTTTTTAATTGGGGAGCATTTTATGAGAGTCCCTTCAATAGAAGAAGAGTTAAAGAGATTTAAAAAGGCTGTTTAAACAGCCTTTTTTATGGTTTAAAGGTTAGATTTAGGTTTTCTGAATATTGAAGAATATCACTATTATATATTGGAAAATGAATATTTGGATCTCTTATCTCTTCACTATTTAATGCTTTTTGACTTAAATCTACTCTAAAAGCTTCCAGAAAATTTTTTATTCTTCTTGAAGAAGAGATTTTATCACTCTTTGGATTTTCATTGACTATAGTTTCATATCTATTATAGTTATTAGAAACTTGCATTATTAATCCTAAATCTCTTTATCAAAAACAAATTGCAGAATTTCTTCTTCGCTTAGTTCTTTTTTTGTATTAGCTATTTTGGGCTCTTTTATTGCCATTACTCTTTTTTTCAAATCTAATAAATTATATTTTGTTAGATTTTTTAGAAGATTATTATTTATTGCCTCTTTTTTTAATAAATTCTCTCGAATCATTTTATTAATGGCACTTTCTAAGTTTTTTCTTGTTTTTGTAAAGATTAACTCTTCTTCAGTTAACGTAATATACTCTTTATCTAAATACTCCATTATAAGTGGGCCATCATATTTGTAAGTAAGTACTGAATGATATGAAAATTCAGTATATTTTATTGATGGAATTAAAACACTAGTAAATATAGAACCTCCAACATTTACCAAGCCATCTAAGTTTGATAAAGGATTATGTGAGCATATATAATCTTCTCCCACATGATTTGGAGAGTAGTTTAATGAACGAATATTGTTTTTTAAGATTACGAAATTTTTGCCTACTTCTTTTGGTGCACCTTTTAAAGATGTTAACTCATTTTTATAAGCTAAAAAATCACCTGTAACTTTTTTTGGACTTCCTTCAAGTGAAGTAAGTGTATTATCACTAATATCAAAACTTCCATCAACTTCGTTAAAATTAACTGGTATTTGTTGAAAATTATCTAAAGCTTTTGATAATTTGATATCTCCAATTACATTTACAGAGTTGTCTTTTAGAATTTTAAAATTCTTTATTCCTTGTTTATTTAGCCATTTACTAATGTCATCTTTCTTTTCAAAGGCTACAATAGGTTTATAAATATGCTTTATAACCTCATTCCCTTTGTATTTCCAAAATTTATTCTCTTCATCAAAAAGGCTAGATGGAATATGATTTAAGTTTATATCAGTTATTACATCCCAAGATATTTCATCTGCAATATTATCTAAACTTCTTAATTCATTGTTAAAACATATGTAGTCCTGGCCAACACTTAAGGGACTGTTTTTTAAATTATCAATTTTATTATTTGAACAATCAAAATATTGCAAAATATATTTAGGACCACCGCTTAAAGATGTTAAAAAATTATTTGAACATTTAAAATAACCTTTTATAGTCCTAGGACTTCCTTCTATAGAAGTTAAATTATTATGAGAACAGTTAAAAAAGCCATCAATCTCTTTTGGTGAATAAGAAAGACTTGAAATATTATTATGAGAACAATCAAAATCTCCTACGCTGTGAGGAGCTCCGAATAAAGAAGTTATATTATTATTTGAACAGTCAAAATCTTTTTGAACTTCTTTAGGACAGCCTTCTAATGATTCTAATTTATTATTACTTATATCAAAATAACCATTAATTTTTTCAAATTTTACAGGTAAAAAATCTTCATCTATTCTATTTTTTAAATCAACATTTCCATTTACATTTACATGTAAATTACCTGAAATAGAATAGCTTTTAATGTCATGATTATCAAGCCATTTCTCAACATCTTTGATTGTTTGCAAATTAAGACCTTTTATAACAAAATTATATAATAGATGATATCATTTTTTTTCTTAGTAAAAAGGAATAATGAAAAAACATATTATTTGAAGAGTTTTGAACCGACTCTAATCATATTTGAGCCACATGCAATTGCCAATTCATAGTCAGAACTCATACCCATTGAACAATATTTTGCGCCTAAGGGAACTAGTTCATCATAAATCTTTTTTGTTTTAAGAAAAGATTTTTTTATAGTATCTCTATCTTCACTATGTGCACCAATGCTCATAACACCTTTTAATTTAATACTGCTACAAGTATCTATAATTTGTTTATAAATATTTATTGCATCTTCAGGGTTTAAACCTGCTTTACTATCTTCATATGCTGAATTAATTTGAAGAAGACAAGACATAGTTCTATTTTTTGCTTTTAGTTTTTTATCTAACTCTAAAGCTAATTCTAAAGAGTCTAAAGAGTGCATTAATGTAGGTTTTAAATCTATTAGATTATTGATTTTATTTTTTTGTAATCTTCCTACAAAATGCCATTCAAGTGGTAACTCATCCAATTCTTCTTTTTTTTCTTTTAAATCTTGAACTTTATTTTCACCAAATGCACGCTGTCCTGCACTATATAGTACAGCAACATCAGATGCATTTGAGTATTTTGAAATACCAATTATTTTAACTATATGATGTTCTGAAACTCTAAGTCTTGCAGCTTCTACTTTTGTAATTACATTATCTAAATTTTTTACAGCTTTTTGTATTTCCATTTTCTATCCTAATAATCTATTTATATCATTATAAATTCCAAGTAACATAAGTGATGCTAGAATTATCCAACCTGTAATTGTAAGGAACATAAAAACTTGTTCACTTGGTTTTCTTCTAAAAATAATTTCATATAAGTTAAACATTATATGTCCACCATCAAGTGCAGGAATAGGAAGTAAATTTAAAACCCCTAAGTTAACAGAGATTAATGCAGTGATTGCAAATAAAGCAAGAATTGATGACTCACTTGCATCTGAAATTACTTTTCCAATTGTAATAACTCCTCCAATTTCAGAACTAGGAACAATACCTTGAATTAATTTTTGTACACCTTGAAATATCATTTTCGATGATTCTATAGTTTTTTCATATGCAAAACTAAGTGCAGAAATTGGTTCATGATAAATTGTTACTAGTTTAGGTGCAGGAGAAATACCAATCATCCTTTTTTTAATATCTTCTTTAAATATATTTTTCGCATCTGAAATATGAGGACTTATAGTTTTTGAGATTAATTTACCATCTCTTTTTATATAAAATTTTAAAGTCCCAGGAGTATTTCTAATAAATTTTCCTATTTCATCCCATGTTTTTATATCTGTATTATTAATTCTAACAATTACATCATTTGCTTGAATTCCTGCTCTTAATGCAGGAGAGTTTTCTTGAATATTACCAACAGTTGGGCTTAGGGAATTAGCTCCACCAAGGGCAATTACAAAATATAATATAGCAGCAAGTAAAAAGTTTGCAAAAGGTCCTGCAAAAAGTATAATTATTCTTTGCCAAGGTTTTTTATTATTATATGAATCATCACCTAGTTCTTCTAATCCTGGCTTTGTATCATCTTGACCTTTCATCTTCACATATCCACCTAAAGGGATAAGTGCAAGTTGCCATTTTGTACCTCTCCAAACTTTTGAATATACCTGTCGTCCAAAACCTATAGAAAAAACGTGAACTGTTACACCAAAAAAACGTGCAGCTAAAAAATGTCCTAATTCATGAAAGAAGACTAAAAATGATAAGACAAGTAAAAAAGTAATAGTACCCACAAAAACTCCAGTTAATTTATATTAATTTGTAAAATAATCTCTTGTATACTCATATCCTGAGTATAAAGTAAGTAAAACAGCAAGCCATAAAAGAGCAGTTGCAAATGGCCAATTCATTATTAAAAACCCTATAGCAATCATTTGAACAACAGTTTTTATTTTTCCAGCCATTGTTGAAGCTACATTTTTATTTTCACTTACTGCAACTACTCTAAGTCCAGTAATAAAAAATTCTCTTGAAAGAATTAAAAATACAGCCCATGCACTAGCTCGGTCAATCACCATAAGACCTAAAAATCCAGCAAGTACTAGCATTTTATCTGCAAGTGGATCTAAAATTGAACCTAATTTTGTCATTTGATCCCAAGATCTTGCTATAAAGCCATCAAAAAAGTCTGTAACTGAAGCAATTACAAATATCAATCCAGCAAAATAGTCAAGCCAAGAGGGATGCCATGTTGAAAATATAGCACTATTTCTATCTACTAAAAACCATAACATTAGAGGTGCTAAGGCTATTCGAAATAGTGCTAAAGCATTTGGAAGATTAAGGGGTTTTGATACTTTTGATGTGTTTGACATTATTTAAAAGTAGTCCCACCATCAACGATTAATGTATGACCTGTAACCCAAGATGCATCTTCTGTACATAAAAAATAACATGATTGTGCTAAATCTTCTGGTTGACCAATTCTATCAAGTGGAGAAAATTCTGCTGTTTTTGCTTTAACTTCTTCATAATTTGTAAATGCTTTAAGAGCATCTGTGTCAATTGGCCCACCAGATACTGCATTTACTCTAATATTCATTGCACCTAATTCAGTTGCTGCATATCTAACCATTGCTTCAACTGCTGCCTTATTAGTTCCATGTCCAGAATAGTTTTCAATATATACTAAGTTTCCAGTTGAAGATAAAGAAACTATAGCTCCTCCTCCAACTTTTTCCATCCTTTTAGCAGCTTGTTGTGCTCCACATACAAAGGCATTTACTGTTGCAGTATAAATATTATTTAAACCTCTTGGTTTTAATTTCATAAATTTACCATATCCACCAACAACAGCTCGTCCATAAATCATAGCATTTGAAATAAAGAAATCAACTCTATCAAAGTCTTTATCTATTTCTAAAAATAGTTCTTTATATGTTTCTGGTTCTAAAACATTAAAGGGGTAGCATTTACATTTAACTCCATATTTTGCTTCAACATCATCACAAATTTCTTGAGCAATCTCTTTATTTGAATTATATGTAAATGCAACATCTACTCCATTTTGTGCAAATTTATAAACATTTGCTTTTCCAATTCCTTTTGTTCCTCCAGAAATAACTAAAGTTTTACCTTTCATCTTGCTACTTTGATTCTCACTCATTATTTTTTTACCTCATAAAATTTTAATACTTCTTCTAATCTTTTCATTGTTTCAGCACTTGGAGCTGTTAATGGAAGTCTATACTCTAAGGTATCTAATAATCCAGCAAGATACATAATTGCTTTAATTGGGATAGGGTTAGCCTCAACGAAAAGGGTTTTATTTAATTTATATAAATCATTGTTAATACTTCTAGCTAGATCATAATCTCCATCAAAAGTACTATGAACTAATTTTGATTTTAAATTAGGAAGTAAGTTTGAAGTTACAGAGATTATTCCTTTTGCTCCATTTGCTAGCATAGGGAAATCAATTGCATCATCACCTGAAACTACACAAAAATCAGGTCTTTGTGATGAAATTTCAATAGCTCTTTCTAAAGAACCAGTTGCTTCTTTAATTGCATAAATATTTTTAACATCATCATAAAGTCTAATTGCTGTATCTGCTTCTAAATCAACAGAAGTTCTTCCTGGAACATTATATAGCATAAAAGGAATTTCTACTGATTGTGCAATTGCTTTATAGTGTTGATATAAACCCTCTTGTGTTGGTTTATTATAGTATGGAGTAACAGAAAGTAAGCCATCAGCACCTACTGCTTGTGCATGTTTTGCAATATCACAAGCTTCATGTGTTGCATTAGATCCTGCCCCTGCAATTACTTTTACTTTTGTTCCCTTACAAGTAGCAACTGCAATTTCAATACACTCTTTATGCTCTGCATGTGATAATGTAGCACTTTCTCCTGTTGTTCCAACTGGAACAATTGCATCCATACCTTGTTCTATTTGTCTATTAATAAGATATTCATATTTTGAAGTATCTACTTTTCCATTTTTAAATGGAGTAATAAGTGCAGTCATTGCACCTGTAATAATATTCATATAATTTTCCCTTCTAAATTTTATATTAATTTTTAATTTTTGCTTGTTTAATTTTTATCTTGTTTTAAAATTACTGTTGTTGAATTTTTATTTGTTAAATATTTATTTGCAACTTCAATAATATCTTTTTTCTTTAATTTTTCAATTTTCTTTTCATATTCAAAAAGTGGTTTGATATTATCTCTTACTAAATAACTTCCATATAAAGATGCAACTGAACTTGAACTTTCAAGTGAGAAAATAAAATCAGCTTTTGTATTGATTTTAATTTTATTTATTTCTTCTTTTGTTATTTTACCATCTTTTATATTTTGAATAATTGTATTAATCTCATTTTTTACATCTTCTGCTTTTACCCCTTGATTACAAACCGCAACAAACATAAAAAGTCCTGGGTCTGTAAGTTCTAAATTATAAGCATAAACAGAATTTACTAATCTTTTTTCATCAACTAATACTTTTTGTAAATAAGAGCTTTTCCCTGAACTTAAAAGTTCACTTAATGCACTTAAAGCAACTTGATCTTCATGGGCAAAATCAGGAATATGATAAGCCATTGCAAGCATTTCAACTTGAGTATCTTTATAAACAACAATATTTTTTTCACCATCTTGTTCTGGTTCTATTGTATGTAGTCTGTTTTTTATCTCTTTTGTATTTTGTATTTTTGCAAAATATTTAGTAGTTGAATTAAAAACATCCTCTTTTTTTATATCACCAGCAACTACAACAATGGCATTTTTTGGTTGATAGTAAGTGCTATGAAAATCTCTAATATCTTCAATTGACCAATTTTTTATATCATTAGTAAAACCAATTGGTGTCCAGTGATATGGATGATAAATATAAGCATTATTAAAAAGTCTATATTGTAAATATCCCATAGGATTATTGTCTGTTCTCCAACGTCTCTCTTCTGCAACCACATCACGTTCTGGTTGAAACTCTTCATCTTTTAATGTTAAATTTTGCATTAATTCTGAGAATAGTTTTAATGAGTTATCCATATTTTTAGAACTTGATTTAATATAATATTTTGTATAGTCAAATGATGTAGAAGCATTATTAACTCCTCCAAAACCTTTAACTATTTCATCAAATTCTCCAGCTTTTAAATTTTTTGTAGATTTGAAATTTAAATGTTCAAGCATATGTGCAATACCTGATTTTCCCATTATCTCATTTCTACTTCCTACATTGTAAAATATATTTGTAGATACTACGTTTGACCCATTATCCATAGGAATAACAACTATTTTTAAACCATTTTCTAAAGTCTTAGTATGATACTTTGGTAAACTTTGACTCATTAATTCTCCTGTAAAAAATACAAAGAACAAAAAAGATAGTAATATTTTTTTCAAAAATGTTCCTTATTAAATTTATATTTATTTTAAATCTGAACCAATAAGTTCAGAAATATTTTTAAATCCATCTTTTTCCATTAATTCTAAAATCTCTTCATTGATTTTTCTAACCATTGAAGGTCCTTCAAAAATCATTCCTGAATAAGATTGAATTAAAGATGCACCAGCTTTTAATCTCTTATATGCTTCTTCTCCTGTTGAAATCCCACCAACTGAAATCAAGGTAGTTTTTCCATAAAGCTCACGTGCTATTTCTTTAAATAGATTATATGATTTCTCTGTTAAACAAGCTCCACTTAATCCCCCAAAATCTTGACAATTTGGTACAAGTGAATAATCTATTGTAGTATTAGTTGCTATTATCCCTGAAGCTCCTGCTTTAACAGCTGAATTACAAAGTTCAATTGCAACATCAACTTCCATATCAGGTGCAATTTTTAGATAAATTGGCTTAGAAGTTAAATCTTTTGCCATAGTAAAAAGTTCAGTAATAAATTTTTCATTTTGTAAATCTCTTAAATTTGGCGTATTAGGACTTGAAATATTAATTACTAAATAATCACTTACACTTTCAAATTTTCTAATTAAAGTTTTATAATCAAGTAAAGCAAACTCTTCAGAGGTTGTTTTATTTTTTCCAATATTTGCACCAATAGGGATAGAAAAAGGGTAAACTTTTTTTAAATTACTTAAAACTTTTGCAGAACCTGCATTATTAAATCCCATTGCATTTTGAACAGAATTTATTGAAGGATATCTAAACATTCTTGGTTTTGGATTTCCATCTTGAGGTTTTGGAGTCATAGTCCCAATCTCTGTATAACCAAAGCCTAGTGCAGGCATTGCTTTTATTACAGTTCCATTTTTATCAAACCCTGCAGCTAATCCAACTGGATTTATAAATTTAATGCCATCTACTTCTTGAGAAAGTTTTGGATTCATAACAAAGTTTTTATTAACCATGTAATTATTTATTAATTTACATTTTGGCAATACACTTAATCCTAGTTCTGCAATAGTATGTGCAGTTTCAGGTTGAAATAAAAACAATACTTTTTTCAATGTTTTATAATCAAACAAATTTCTTCCCTTTTTAAAAATTTTAATATTTTATCCAAAAAGTATTAAAAAAATGTTGAGTTTAAATATTTGCTAGATTATATAAGCGTTGATACTCTTTACAATTGTTTAAAAGATTCACTTCATTATCAACACAAACAATTTTACCATTAGAAAATACAGCTATTTTATCAGCGTTTTTTATTGTACTTAATCTATGGGCAATTACAAAAGTAATTCTATTTTTACTAATATCATCAATAACATCAGAAATAATTGATTCACTTTCATTATCTAAAGCTGATGTGGCTTCATCTAAGATTAAAATTTGAGGATTTTTATATAAGGCTCTTGCTATTGCAATTCTTTGTCTTTGTCCTCCACCTAAATTGGTTCCTGACTCATCAAGTTTTGTATAAATACCATCTTCCATTAAAGAAATAAAATCATAAGCATGTGCTTGTTTTAAAGCATTTATTACTTTTTCTTCATCAATTTCATATCCATAAGCAACATTTGAAGCAATACTATCATTGAAAATATAGACTCTTTGGGTTACAACTGAGATATTATCTCTTAGATTTTTAATATCTAATTCTTTAATTTCTTTATCATTAAATAAAATTCTACCCTTATTTGTTTCATAAAATCTAATTAATAGATTTATAACAGAAGATTTTCCACCCCCACTATCTCCTACAAGTGCAAATTTTTCACCTTTTTTTACTTCAAAATTTATATCTTCTAAAGCTATGAAATCATCATATCGTAATTCTACATTTTCAAGTTTTACTGAGTCTATTTGTGTAGGAAAAGTTTTTTCTCCATTTAAAATAGTTGATTGTTCAGAAAAAATTTGTTTAATTCTTATATCTGCTGCAATTGCGTCTTGCATTTGATTAAATAATGATGATAATCTTTTTATAGGAGTATATAAAGAAAAAAGTGCAGTAGTAAATGAAAGAAAAGAACCTGTTGTTAGCGTTCCATTAATTACTTGTGAACCTCCAACAACAATTACAACTGCAAATCCAATAGATCCAATGATTTCCATTATAGGGGAAACTAAAGAGTTCGTTTTTACTGCTCTTATTGTTACATTAAAGAAGTTTTGATTATGCTCTTTAAAACTTTTTAATTCTATTTCATTTGTTGAGTTTGCTTTTATTAATTCAACATTATTAAAAGTTTCACTTAAATTTGAAGTAATATCAGAAATTGATTCTTGAGATTTAAAGGATAGCTTTTTCATTTTTTTTGCTAATTTTGATAATGGCCAAATTGCAAGCGGAAGTACAATTAATCCATAAAATGCAAGTTCTGGACTTTGGTATATTGCAACTGCAACTAAACCAACTATTGTAAGAAATTCTCTAATCATATCAGCTACATAGTTTGAAACTGCAGCTTGTATTCTATTTATATCATTTGTAATTCTTGATATTAATTCTCCACCATGTTTTTTTTGAAAAAAAACCATGTCAAGATTTAAAATATGTTTTAATAATTTATCTCTAATTCTTCTAACTATATCTTGACCTATAAAAGAAATATAATATTTTTGAATATAGCCACCCACACCTTTTAATGTGTAAATAGCTACTACTATAAAGGGCATTATTGCAAGCATCTCTTTATCTTTGTTTATAAAAATATCATCAAGTAGAGGTTGTATTATATATACACTACCTGCTGTTGCCCCTGCAACTAAAATCATACCAATTACTGCGTAAAAAAACTTAAGTTTATAATTTTTAATATATGGTAAATAATGTTTGTAAAATTCTTTCATTCGAGTCCTATTTTAATTTAACAAGATTATATTATATCTAAGCTTTTCTAAAATACAGAGATTTAAACTTTTTAAAGCCAAACTCTTTAAGGGTTAAAAATAATAAAATAAACCCACTAATAGTAGAAGCAAAAGCAAGACCAGCTGCCTGATATGGAATTATTAAAATTAATGAAAAGATAATATTTCCTAAAAGTGCTTTCATTGATATTTTTGCTGCTAAAAACTGTTTTTCTTGGGCATATAACCAAAGTGAAAATATTTTTGCAATTCCAAAAGGAACTAAACCTATTAAATACATTACAAGTATTAATGCTGTATTAGAAGAATCATTAGCATGAAAAGCACCTCTTTCAAATAAAAGCCATACAATTTGTTTATTAAAAATAACTCCAATTAGAGTAGCAAGGCCTAAAAGAAGAAAAAGAATAAGAGAGGATTTTTTCATTAAATGTAAGGCTTTTTTTTCATCTTTATTTTTTATTGCACGTGCTATCATTGGAAATAGAGCAACAGAAGTAGCTATTGCAAAAAGTGCTAAAGGTAATTGAAAAACTCTATTTGCATAATAAAGGTAAGAAATTGAGCCACTAACTAAAAATGAAGCTAACCAGGTATCTAAAAAAGCTGAAAGATGAGCGGTAGAACTTCCTAAGGTAGCTCCAAAAAAGCTTTTATAAAATCTATTTTCTTCTTTTTTTTCATGTTTTTTAAAAGTAAAAATTTTACATAAGTTTTTCTTTTTTACTGCTATTAAATGAGCTATTACTTGTAATAATCCACCAATTAAAACCCCATATGAAAGATAATAAGTAATTTCATATTTATCTAGATTTTTTGATAAAAGCAGGGCTGCAATTAGAGATAAATTTAAAAGTGCAGTTGAAAAAGCTGTTGTTGCAAAATGGTGTTTATATTGTAAAAGTGCCGCCATAAAAGTTACTATAAAAATTAGTGGTAAATAGAAAAAATTAATAGCAACTAAAGGGGCTGCTAAATCAACTGTTTTTTCATCAAATCCAATTGCAATTACTTTTGTAATAAGAGTTGAAAATAGTGTTACAAATAAAGATAAAAGTAATAAAAAGCCAATTAACTGTAAAAATATTACTGAAGAGAATCTTATTTTATATTTTGCTTTTGCATAAGATGGAATAAAAGCTTGAGTAAAAGCACCTTCCGCAAAAATTCTTCTAAATAAATTTGGTACTTTAAAAGCAACAAAGAAAATATCTGAATAGATATTGGCCCCTAAAATAGAAGCTGTTAATAAATCTCTTATAAAACCTAAGACCCTAGATACTAGAATTCCACTACTATTTGTAAAAATTGATTTAATTAACATCTATATCACTTTTGTTATGAATTATTAATTGTACATTGTTTTTATAAAAACCAATTTGTGCTTTTTTGATTTTTATTTTAACATTGCCTTTAGGTTTGTCCTCTTTTTGTTTAAAATAGAGTTTTATAATTTTGTCTTTATAGTAGAGTTTTCCATTTTTATATAAACCTTCAATATTTTCTACTATTTCATTTTGGTATTTTAAGTCGGTAATATCTATTTTATTTCCATCTAAATACAGGTTTTTATAATCAGAATATTCATCATTTTTATTTAGTATTTTATAGCTTTTTATCTCTTTTAAACCAAAATAGTTTTTTATCTGTAAGATTCTAATATCATAGGACAAT
>JBFHGG010000032.1:0-28253 GCA_041583235.1 Halarcobacter sp. | reverse complement strand
CTTTGCTGATCCCAGTAAACAATTGATTGCATGTGTGATAAATAGTGTATTCTCTCATATTTTTCAACAAGTTTTTTATAGGCCTTCATTTTTGTCCTTAGGTGTAAAATAAAAAAAGATTTTATCATAAAAAAGTTTTACTACTAAGATAGAAAAATAAAACTTAATTAAAGAAAAAAAATAATAAATAAATTTTTGTAGCAGTAAAACTTTTTATGATAAAATTCAAAAAAATTAAGATTCTTCTCCCTAGATTTCAAGGAAAATATATGAAAGAAATAAAAGAAGCTTTGCCAAGTATAAAAACATTTAATGACTTAGCAAAGTTAGCGAACTACTCTCTAATAAATACACTAAACAAAGATCCGCAAGCAAAAGAAAATGGTGTAGACCATGAACCAAGACAAGTTTTTTCAGGCCATTATGTTCCTGTTAACCCAACACCTATTGAAAATCCTATATATATTGCACATAGTAAAAACTTTTTTAGTGAACTTGGTTTAACTGATAGTTTAGCCACTTCTCCTAATTTTGTTAAAATGTTTTCAGGCGACATCTCAGACGTACCAGAGCCTATGAATAAAGTAGGTTGGGCATGTGGTTATGCACTTTCAATTTTTGGAACTGAATATTATCAACAATGCCCTTTTGGAACAGGAAATGGATATGGTGATGGAAGAGCAGTTTCTGTTCTTGAAGCTGTAATAAATGGTAAACGTTGGGAAATGCAACTAAAAGGTGGAGGAAGAACTCCATATTGTCGTGGTGCTGATGGAAGAGCAGTATTAAGATCAAGTATACGAGAGTTTTTAGCACAAGAACATATGCATGCACTTAGAATTCCTACATCTAGGTCCTTAAGTCTTTTTACCTCAAAAACAGAAAAAGTAAAACGTCCTTGGTATTCTGATGGTTCATATTCTAGGGATCCTGACATGATGGTATTTGAAGATGTAGCAATAACAACACGTGTTGCACCATCATTTATACGAGTTGGACAAATTGAACTTTTTTCTAGACGTGCTCGTAAAAAGGAATATGCACATGCTTTAGATGAGCTTGAGAAGATAGTATTACATTTGATTGAGCGTGAATATAGTGATAGTATAGATAAAAACTTAAACCTTGAAGAAAAAGTTATATTACTTGCCAAAGAGTTTAGAAATAGGCTTACATCTCTTATTTCAAACTGGATTCGTGTTGGATATTGCCAAGGGAATTTTAATAGTGACAACTGTGCTGCTGGTGGCTTTACTTTAGATTATGGACCTTTTGGGTTTTGTGATTTATTTGATCCTAATTATCAATCTTGGACTGGTGGGGGACATCATTTTTCATTTTTAAATCAAACAAAAGCAGCAGAACGTAATTTTCACACTTTTTGTACAGCATTACAGCCCTTGCTTATTTCACATCAGAATCATTTACATAAACTAGATAATATTCAAATGGGCTTTTATAAAGTAATGGAAGATGAAATGAAAAAAATGTGGGCTTCTAAACTTGGACTTGAGACTTTTAATGAAGAATTGTTTAGTGAGCTTAAAATACTTATGATACAAACTTCTGTTGATTATACTATTTTATTTCGAGAACTTTCAGAAATACCCAAAGATATTAAGCCACTTAAAAAAAGCTTTTATAAGCACTTAATGTATGATAAAGAAATAGATAAGAGTTGGTCAATATGGCTTGATAAATGGAAAGCACTTTTAGAGAATACAAACTCTAATAAATCATTAGAAGAAATTTCCATAAAGATGAAACTTATTAATCCAAAATATATTTTAAGAGAATGGTTTTTAGTACCTGCTTATCAAGCAGCCAAAGAGAAAGATTATTCTTTAGTCAAAGAATTACAAGAAATAATGACAGATCCATATAGCGAACAGTCTAAAGAAGTTGAAGATAAATATTATAGTTTAAAGCCATCACAATTATTTGAAGTTGGTGGTGTATCTCATGTAAGTTGTTCATCTTAATTTTTTAATACTTATAAAAAGAAGGCTTGTTTTAAGCCTTCTTTAATATATTTAATTAAAGTTTTAAAACCCCTTGCACTTTGTTGATTGTATCTTTTTTAGATAGAGTTAAACGTACTAAAGAATCAAAATTTGCTTTTAAATCATGTTTAACATTTGCATCTGATGAGATAATATCTCCTTTAACTAAATTAAAGATAGTTTCATCAATACCAAAATCAATCTCTCCTTTAAATATTTCTACAGTAATGGGGAAGCTAGTTTGATGCTTTTTCATTACTTGGTTAGTTTTAAAACAATTCTTATTTCTTTTAATATATTAACTTTTTGCATAATTATTCTTTTTTTATTTAATAATTTTAAGTATAAATGTTCTTACAAAAGTAAATGTAGAGTTTTCATAATGAGGTAGTATATATTATGAGTATATTTATTCTTCAAATATTTTATGATATAATAACTTAATAACTAATTTAAAATTATAAGAGTGATGTTTTAACGATTTTACTAGTATTTCATCTGTTATTTTAAAATCCTAGACTTAATTAAAATAAAACATCTAAATAAAAAATGATGTTGAAGGGAGTCTACTATGAGTAAAAGACAAATTGGCATGTGGTTATATTCAAATGGTGGAGGAGATCTTATTCAAGAAAAACTTGTAAAAAAGCTTTTAGAAAGAGATATCCAAACAATTACAAATTTAAATTTAGGCAAAGCTTTAGCAAAAGATAAAAGTATTATTTGTAATAGTATAAATATGAATGAATTAGATTTGTATTTCACTTATAATGCTGGCGAACAAACTCAATATCAAATGTATTTATACAAAGCTTTAAATCGTGTAATACCTATCATAAATAATTATGAGGCTTTTGAGTTAACAGAAGATAAATTTCAAACAACTTATTTATTAAGAAACTTTGGGATTAAAACCGCAGAGTACAATCTTTTTCATAGCGATAATATTAATTATCTAAAATTAATAATGGATAAATGGAAAAGTATAGTTTATAAACCAATTGATGGTTGGGGCGGAGTAGGGCTTATAAAAATAGATAAAAAAAAGATACTTGAAAAAGTGATACCACTTCTGAATCAAATGAAATTACGGCAGCTTTATGTTGAAAAATTTATTGATTATGATAATACTGATTTTAGAGTAGACATAGTAGATAATAATTTTGTTAGTTGTTATGGTAGACGTGCAAAGAAAGCTGATTGGAGAACTAATATTACAAGTGGTGGAAGTATATTTAAAAGGGAGCCAAACGACGAAATTATTAATTTGGCACTTAAAACTGCCAAAATAACTAATTTAGATATTGCAGGAGTTGATATTATATATGATAGGGAAAAAGAAGAATATATTGTCTTAGAAGTAAATGGTATACCAGCATTTGCAACACCAGAACAAGAAGCATTGGGAATTGATTTCAATGATAAAAAAATAGATTTAATAGTAGATTTAATAGATAGAAAAACACTAAATCGTAATAAAACAGAAGAATTATTTAACGAAGTTGGCTAAATTTAAGGAGGGGTTATAACTTAGCTATATCTAAATTATAAAACTACTCCCCAAAAAGTACATTCTCTTTTTGATGAATGATTTTTGAAGTAAAAAAGCTAACAATTATGATTGTTAATAATGGAATAAAGAAAAGGTACAGTAATAAAATATCTGGTCTAAAATCCCAATAAGACTCAAAAAGTAGGCCACTTATAAAATAAGAACCAATACTTCCTAGAATAATTCCAAAAATACTTGCACTTAAAGATATTAAACCAAATTCAATTAAAAAAGAGTTTCTAATAGTTTTATTTTTTATACCAATCATTTTTAGTCTTAAGATATTGTTTTTTTGTAAATTCATTTGATATTGAATAATTATAAAACTCATAAGAAGTCCAATGATAATTGAATAGAGACTCATATTATCAGTTATTGCGGTAACTGTTTTAACAAGTTTTGCAAAGTCTTCAAATAAATTTTTTACATCAATTACAGTTAATGAAGGAAATAAATCAGACAATTTTATTAGCATTTTAGAGGCATTATAATCTCCTGAAGAAATAGTAGCAAGAACAGTTTTAGGCGCATCATTAATAACTCCTTCTTGTAAGATAAAAAAGAAATTTGGTACAAATTCAGTCCATTTAACTGTTCTAATATTTACTATAACACCTTCTATTTCAAGACCTAATACATCAAAAACAAGGCTATCTCCTAATTTTATACCTCTTCTATTTGCATATCTTTTTTCAACACTTACTTCTATAGGTTTTGAAAAATCTTTTGAGTCATAAACACCTGAAAATTCTCTTCCTTCAACAAGTTCTTCACTCTTTTTTAAATTTGTTCTATAAGAGAGATTAACACTTGTATTTTTTAGTTCGCTTTTTTGATTTTTTAGTTTCTCTTCTCCATAATTTTTAGAGTGATTTTCAAAATTTAAATCATTTACTTTTATTATACGTCCACGAATCATAGGTGAAATATTTTCTAATTTTGCACCCATATTATTTACTTCTCTTTGAATATCTTTGATTTGTTCTTCTTTTGCATCAATAACAAAAAAACGTGGTCTATCTTCAACACTTAATGTTAAAGCATTTGATAAGGATGAACCAACTTGAGGAATAAGGCTAAAAAATGTTGTACATAATACAATTGCAGTAAACAATGTTAATGAAGTTTTCCTTTGTCTTGTGATATTTTTTACAGCTAAAGATAAAGAAAGATTTTCAAAATGTCCTGAGAAATCAATCTTTTTTAAAACAAAAGATCCAATTGAAAAAAATAAAATGATTAAGATTAAAACTGCACTAGCAAAGAAAAAGCCTACATTTTTAACAGGACTTACAAAATGAGAAATAAGTAAAAGAAGAGCAAGAAAAGGAATAAATCCTAAAATCATTTTAAAAAAGCTCTGTTTCTCTCTTTGTAGTTGTGGTAAAATTAAAGGAAAACCAATACTCAAACTTAATAATAAAAGAATAAGTGAAGATTTTAAGAAGAAGTAATAATCTAAGGAAAAATCAAAGTCAAAATCAATAAGTTTTTGAATAATAGGACCTATAAATTGTGCAGATAAAGTAATAAGTAAAAAAACAATTAGACTTGAAACTATAATTAATATAAATAGATGTAAAAGGTATGTAAGTATTAAGTTTTTTTTACTAAAGCCAAGGTCACTTAAAACAGCAATATCTTTCTGATGTTTCTTTAAAAATCCTGAATATAAATAAATAAGACCAACAAGACCTAAAAAGAATGAAACAAGAGAAACTAACGATAAAAAGTTTGTAACGAAATTTAAGACACGTAATAATCTATCTCTTCCATCATTTGGAGATAAGGCTCGTAAATTTTGATCAATACTCTTTTCTAAGTTGTTTTCAATTTCTTCTAATTTATCATTATCAAAATTATCTTCAAACTGATAATTTAATTTATATCTAGCAGTTGAGCCAAATTGTAAGAGTTCAGTTTTTTTTAAACCCTCTTCACTTATATAAACTTTTGGCATAAACCCACTAAAACTAACAGCTTTTAAGGAATCTTCTTCTATAACTTTTTTTATAATAAAATTTTCTTTTCCTATTTTTAAAAACTCTCCTTGTTTTAAATCAAGAAGATCTAAAACCTCTTGGTAAACCCATACTTCGTTTGCTTTTGCTAGAGATTCTTTATTTGGATAAGTAGTTTTATCTTTAAATATTAATCCACCGTAATATGGAAAACCTTCATTTATTTTGACCACTTCCATTAGTCTAGCTCTTTTTTTAGAAGCTATCATACTGACAGTTGAAATACCTTCTTTAAAACTTTTTATTTGAGGCAGGTTATTTTTAATCTCTTCTATTTGTTCTTTACTTATAGGAAACCTAGAAGATACAACAAGATCTGCTCCAAGTAGACTTTTTGCCTTTGTTTCTAAAGATGTATCTATACTTCCTTTAAAAAACTGTAAATATGAAAGTGCCGCAATAGCTAAACAAAAATTTAATATAAATATTAAAGAAAAAGATTTTGTACGTGAAAGTGCCTTTAAAACAAGTTCTATTACTAACATTTATTAAGATTACCCGCTACTAGTTCATAAATTTTTTCACAACGATTAGCAACATCTTTTGAATGTGTTACCAAAATCAAAGTTATATTGTTTTTCTTAATAAGTTCAAAAAGTATATCCATAACAGCAATACCTGTTTCTTCATCTAAATTTCCACTTGGTTCATCTGCTAAAATAATTTTAGGATTATGAATTAAAGCACGTGCTATGGCAACTCTTTGTTTTTCTCCACCACTTAATTGAGAAGGTAAATGATCTAATCTATGAGAAAGTCCTACACTTTTTAAAAGCTCAGATGCTTTTTCTTTTGGATTTGCTATATTACAAACTTTTGCAGGTAGCATCACATTTTCTAAGGCATTTAAATAAGAGACTAAATGAAAGTTTTGAAAAACAAAACCAATATTTATTGCTCTAAAATCATTTACTTCACTCTCTTTTAGATCTTTATAAGAAATTGAATTTAAAGAAACATCTCCTGAATCGGCTTTAATAATTCCTGAGATAAGAGAAAGTAGGGTTGATTTACCGCTACCTGATTTTCCCATAATAGCAACTCTTTCTGCATTTTCTACCTGAAAATTCAAATCTTCAAATATATCAATATTTTGTGAACCTTGATGATATGATTTTTTTAATGATTTTAATTTTAGCATTATAAATCTTCCTTAATAAATTCAAAAACTTTTTTAGCTATATATTTATGACCTTCAATATTTGGATGAATTCCATCTCTTTGATTTAACTCTTTTTTTCCAGCAACACCTTCTAATAAAAAGGGCATATTTTTTAGATTATATTTAATTTTTAATTCTTCATACATTTTTTTAAAACGTTTTGAATAATCTTCTCCATAGTTTGGTGGTATTAACATTCCTGCTAGTAAAACTTTGGCATTTGCTTCTTGTGCATATCTAATAATCTCTTCAAGATTTTTCTGACTTTGTTCTAAATTTAAGCCTCTTAATCCATCATTAGCACCAAGGGCTAAAAAAACTAAAGATGGTTTCTTTTTTAAATACCATCTTAAACGAGCAAGTCCATCACTAGTAGTAGATCCACTTACTCCACCATTTATAACAACAACATTTTTATCAAGTTCTTTTTTAATTAAAGTTTGCACTAATTTTGGAAATGCATTATCTTTATTAACTCCAAGTCCTTCAGTTAAAGAGTCTCCTAAGAAAAGAATAGTGTTATTTTTAGAATTTGCATTAGCAAATTGTAGCATAAGTAAAAACATAATAAGTATAATTTTTTTCATGGGCGATTTTATCTAAAATCAAAAAATTGTTCTATTAAATGAAAAAAGATTTAAAAAGATTAACAAAAGTTTAAGGCATAAAAGAGAAAAAAACGATTTATTTTTTATTTTATATAGAAGACAAACTCTGATATAATTCATTATTTAGATTAAAAGGAAGAATAGCATGAAAATAAGAGTCTATTATGAAGATACAGATGTTGGTGGCGTAGTTTATTATGCTAATTATCTTAAGTTTTGTGAAAGAGCAAGAAGTAATATATTTTTTGAAAAAGGATTGTCTCCTCATAAAGAAAATGAATTTTTTGTAGTTAAGAAAGTTGAAGCTGATTATATAAAATCTGCTGTTTTTGGAGATCTTATAGAGGTTACAACAAAATTAATTGCTAAAAAAAATGCTTCTATTGATGTATTTCATGAAATATTTAGAGAGAAAGAGTTATTATTCTCAGCTAAAATCAAGCTAGTGTATCTAAAAAATTCAAAACCTTCCAAAATACCAAGTGAAATTATTGAAATTTTCTAAATTCTTTTAAAATAAAATTTAATAAATAAAAATAATTTTTGAAATGTATGTTTACAAGTGATAAAATAAGTTTTTTTGATTATATAATTTTTTTATAATTATTATGCATTACAAAAAGTAGTAATAAAATATAGAGAAATATAAAATGTTACATTTTGTTTACTTTCTATTTTTAAATCATTTAATTTAAGATGAATTTATAATAAGATAAAATTTTTCCTTATCATTACACTTAATATAAGGTAGATTATTTAGATGGCAAAATATATAATTGCGTGTATAGAAAGAGATGTTCATATTCTTGATAAATTGTATAATAAAATTTCTAGAATTGTAGATAGTGATTATATTATTGAAAGTTATGTTAATGCAGAACAAGCTCTTATTGGCTGTTATAATTATATTATTTCTGGGAATGAGATTTTAATTACAATTTTAGGAAATGATACCTCTTCTTTGTCATGTGATTCTTTTATTATTGAATTATTCAAAAATTCACCAAATACTAAGAATATTATATTTAGTGATGTAGTTTCAGTTGAGTGCCTAGAAAAAATCATAAATAATGCCTCCCTTTATCAAATGATTCCAAGACGTTTTGACAGAGTAGATTTTGAGCTTATAATATTAGAAGCCATAAAATTGAATGCACAAGAAAGACGATTAAAAGATTATCAAAAAGTTCTTGAAAGTGCTGTTGAAAAAAGAACAAAAGAATTAAATGATATAAATATCAAACTTGAAGTTTTGGCAACTACTGACTCTTTATCTGGTGTTAAAAATAGAAGAAGTTTTTATGAGTCATCTGCACCAATGATTAAATACAATAGAAGAGAGAATAAAAAACTTGCTGTTTTAATGATAGATATTGATAAATTTAAAATGATTAATGATATTTATGGACATTCAGTTGGTGATGATGTAATTAGATTAATGGCAAAGAAAATAGAAGACACTTTGCGAAACTCAGATATATTTGGAAGATTAGGAGGAGAAGAGTTTGCCGCTGTTTTACCTAATACTTCAGAAAGAGGGGCTTTAAAAGCTGCTGAAAATATTAGACTCGAAATAGAAAACTTAGAACATATAACTCCTAAAAATGAGAGAATAAGATTCACCGTTAGTGTAGGAGTTGCTCTTTTAAATTCTGATGATCCAGATTTAGATACTATCTTACATAGAGCAGATTTAGCTTTATATGATGCCAAAAGAAGTGGTAGAAATAAAGTTGTTATATCAAAGAGTGATATTATTCAAGAAAAGTAATTTATTTATTCAATTTACAACAAGTTTAATACGATAAAATATCCACTTAATTTCAAATAATAAAGGAAAATAAGTGTTAGAAATTTTTGTTGTAGGATATTGTTTATATTTCTTATTTAATATATATACATCATTTATGCAAATAGGTTTTGTTAAAAATGCAAAAAATTTACAAGCTATAATTTTAGATCAAGATAAATATATTGAAGCTGCTAATTATTCGATAGAAAAAGAAAAAATTGCTATTGTTTCATCTTTTTATAGTTTTATAATTTTTGTATTTTGGATTGGTTTTGGACTTTCATCTTTAGATTCAATGATCAATATTGAGTCTTCTTTAGCAAAAGCTATTGTTTTTGTAGATTTATTCATTATTATTAATTGGCTTTTAGGTCTTCCTTTTGAATTATATACAACTTTCAAATTAGATAAAAAATATGGTTTTTCTAATATGACTCCAGTTTTATATATTAAAGATACTGTTAAAACAGGGCTATTATTCTTAATCTTTGGTTCAATTGTAATTGCAGCTATTTCATGGATTATTAGTTCTTTATCTTCATGGTGGATTTGGGGATTTGTATTTATTTTTGCAGTAATTATTTTAATAAATATGCTGTATCCTATTATTAGAGACAAAATGTTTGATAAATTTGAGTCTCTAAAAGATAAAGAGTTAGAATCAAAAATAGTAAATCTTCTGGACCAAGTAGGTTTTAAAAGTTCAGGTGTTTTTTCAGTTGATGCAAGTAAAAGAGATAATAGATTAAATGCATATTTTGGAGGACTTGGAAGTACTAAAAGAGTTGTTTTATTTGATACTTTAGTAGAAAAACTTTCTCATAATGAATTATTAGCTGTGCTAGGACATGAATTAGGACATTTCAAAAATGGAGATATTTTAAAAAATATAGGAATTATGGGTGTTGTTATGTTTGTATTTTTTGCGATTTTTGGAAATTTAAGTCAAGAGATATTTTTAGGATTATCATTAGAAAATGAACCTTACGCAATTATTACTCTTTTTTTAATATTCTCACCTATCTTATCATTTTTCTTGATGCCTTTAATATCAATGATTTCAAGACATAATGAGTATGCAGCGGATGAGTTTGGCTCTAATATGCAAAGTAAAGAGGATTTAGTAAGTGCTTTATTAAAACTTGCAAATGAGAATAAATCATTTCCCTTATCTCATCCATTATATATCTTCTTTTATTACTCTCATCCTCCTTTAGTTGAGAGATTCAAAGAGTTAGGATATGATGTACACTCAAAGGCAGATGATGCATTAAAAGATAGTGTTTTTAATAATGCTAGTGCAATATAGTATAGAACTAATTTCAATTTTAGCCTTATTCTTAGGCTTATTTGCAGGAGGATTTATCTTTTGGATAATCTTCCAGCAAAAAGTAAATCTGCTTGAAGAAAAAATAAAATTTACAAATAGTTCTTTTGAATCTTTAACAAATAGTTATAAAGATTCTATTTTAAAACTTGAAGATGACCTTTTTATGCAAGCTAAAACATATGAAGATAAAATTCAATTAATAGAATCAAATTTTAATGAAACTTTAGAGTTTGAACAAAATACAAAAAAAATTCATATTGAAAATTTAAATGAAAAGATTCAACTTTTAGAAAGTTCAAAAGAGAGATTAAAAGAAGAGTTTGAAAACTTAGCAAACAGACTTTTTGAAGAAAATACAAAAAAATCTACTAATAATTTAAATCTTATGTTAAATCCTTTTAAAGAACAGTTAAGCTCTTTTGGAAAAAGAGTAAATGATATTTATAATGAAGAGACAAAGCAAAGATCTTCATTATTAACAGAGATTAAAAATCTTAAGGATTTGAATAATCAAATTTCTCAAGATGCAGTAAATTTAACAAAAGCTTTAAAAGGTGAAAATAAAACCCAAGGTGATTGGGGAGAGTTAATCTTAAGTAAGATTTTGGAGCAGACAGGTTTAAGAGAAGGAATAGAATACTCTACACAAGGTTCATATACTGATGAGTCAGGAAAAAGATTAAGACCTGATGTTATTGTTCATCTTCCTTTAAATAAAGATATTATAATAGATTCCAAAGTATCTTTAAACTCTTATTTAAAATATACACAAGCTTTGGATGATGTAGAAAAACAGTTAGCTACAAAAGAGCTTATTAAGTCAATATATACACATATAAAAGGACTTAGTATTAAATCCTATGAAGATATAGAAGCTATGAAGACTTTAGATTTTGTTTTAATGTTTATTCCTATTGAGGGTGCTTTTATCTTAGCTTCCTCTGAAGATAATAGCTTATTTAAAACAGCTTTTGAAAATAATATAATGCTTGTTTCTCCATCTACTCTTTTTGCAACTTTAAGGACAGTAGAAAATATATGGAGATATGAACATCAAAATGAGAATGCATTAATGATTTCTAAAAAAGCTGCTGATTTATATGATAAGTTTGCAAGTTTTGTTAATGATATTGAGGCGATCGGATTAAATATTAAACGAACTGAAAAATCCTATGAAGATGCAATGAATAAACTAACTTTAGGTAAAGGTAATTTACTTAGAAGAAGTGAAGAGTTTATTGAACTTGGAGTAAAAGCCAAGAAAAAAATAGATACAAAGAGGTTGTTAAATGAATAGTTATATAAGTGAGTTTTTTAATAATTACTTTTTATTAATAGATGCAATGTCAATTTATATTATGCTTGGGTTATTTTTTGCGGGTATTTTAAAACAAATCATTCCAAATGATTTTGTATCAAAAAATCTTGGAAACGATTCTACCGGTTCAGTTGTAAAAGCTACTTTATTTGGAATTCCTCTTCCTGTTTGTTCTTGTTCTGTTATTCCAATTGCACAAGGCTTAAAAAAAGAGGGTGCAAGTAAAGGTGCTGTTCAAAGTTTTTTAATTTCAACTCCAATTACTGGAGTTGATTCAATTCTTGCAACTTTTTCTTTTTTTGGACTTGTTTTTACTATTTTTAGAGTTGTAAGTTCAGTAATCATTGCTATTTGCGTTGGTCTTATACAAAATTTTGTTGAAAATGAAGAGATAAAAAAAGAAGTAAAAAAGTCAAATAATCCAAATCCAATGTTTTTTGCAAGTTCTACAAAGGTTAATAATCCAACTTTTTCTATTAAACAGAAGTTTAATTCAAGTCTTTCTAGTGAAAATAGCTCTTCTTCTTGTTGTTCCTCCTCATCTTCTTGTAGTAAAGCAAAAAAGTCATTTTCTATAAAAGCAGTTTTTACTTATGCTTATAAAACTCTTTTTGAAGATATGGTGAAAGCTTTATTTATAGGTCTTTTATTAGGAGCATTATTTACTACTTTTGTACCAAAAGAGTATTCTTCATTATTATTTGAGAATCAAATTTTGACTTATTTTGTTATCTTAATAGTTGCTATTCCTCTATACACGTGTGCTACTGCTTCTTTACCAATAGCAGCAGCTTTTATGTTACAAGGTATGAGTCCTGGAGCAGTTTTCATATTTCTAACAGCAGGTCCTGCAACAAGTGCTGTTACAATGAGTATTGTTTATAAAATGCTTGGTAGAACTTCACTTATTATTTATGTTTTAACAATTGCTATGTTATCTTTAATTTTTGGTTTTGCCTTTGATTCATTTTTTGGGGAGTTAAAAATATTAACGATTGCTCATGATATGGATGAGATTTCTATGATAAATAGAGTTTTCTCTATTCTCATGCTTCTATTAATTTTTTATTATTTACTTAAGCCTCTTTTTGTAAAAAAAGTATCTTGTTGTAGTTCAAAGGCTTGCTAGTTTTGAGGTATTTAATATTAATAATTTTATTAATTTCATGTTCTTATTCTAAACCATTAGTGCTTACGAATTATAAGTATTACAATATTTATCCAACAGATAAACATAATTTAGAAGAGAGTATGGATAAATACTCTCCTATTAAATCTTTTGGTTCAGTAAGACATGGGACGGTCTCTTGGAAAATTGCATATATGTATAAAAGAGAGATGAAAAGGGGTATTTGTAAAATAAGCGAAACAAAAATAAAAGTACATATTCTTTATTATGTACCTAAAATTTCAAAAACTTATAAATCTCCTAAAGGAACTAAAAGAGTATTTAATAGATATTATATAATACTAAAAGATTATTTGAAAAAACATAGTGATTTTGCAGTTCAAGCAGCCCAAGAAATAGAAGAAGAATTATTAAAAATAAAACCACTTCACAATAATTGTGATGGCATAAAAATTAAAGCAAAAGAAGTTGCAAGTGCTATTATTAAAAAATATAAAAAGAAAAACAAAGATTATGAAATAAGAACATATGAAGGTTTTCTAGATAGTGTACGTTTAGAAAAATTGATATAAACTAAAATAAAAAAACTAATAATTAAAAAAAAGATTTAATATTGCAAGTTTTAAACTTGCAATACTTTTTAAATTTTTTTCATAAACAAGGATAAATAAATTCCAGTCCCTATTAATACAGCCCCTGTGATATGATAAAACTCTAATCTCTCTCCTAAAAAGATAAAAGCTAAAATAGAACCAAATATTGGCATTAGATGGGTAAATTGCCCAGTTTTCTCAGCACTAATGGTATCAATTCCTTTATGCCAAAAATAAAATGACAAAATAGAAGCAAATAAAGATATATACAAAAAGAAATACCAATTTTCTTTTAATACTAATACTTCATGAGAAAAACTATATCCTTGTAAAAGATACCATGGCAATAGATAAATAAAACCTAAATATACAATAACCAAAAAAAGTTCTATATGTGAAAGTACTTTTGGTTTAAATTTAACTACAACTGAATAAGTAGCCCATAATAATGAACTTAATAATATCCATAAATCACCCTTTGTAAAAGTGATTTTTAATATATTTAAAAAATCCCCTTTTAAAACTAAAAAAACAACTCCAATCGTTGATAAAATTATTCCAAAAAACTGTTTTAGAGTAATATCTTTTTTTAGAATGAAAAAAGATATTACTAGAATCAAAATAGGAATTATAGAGTTTATTAATAGAGCATTTGTTGCAGTAGTTGTTTGCAAAGCTATATATAAAACTGTATTAAAAAGAGTAATTCCAATAAGGGACAAAAAAGATAAAATTAAAAAGTTATCTTTTATTGCTTTTAGCACTTTTTTTATATCTATAAAAAATAGAATGGGTAATGAAAATAAAATTACAAAAAGCCATCTAAAAAAAGCCAATTCTAGAGGTTCAATTTCTGTATTTACAAATCTCCCAAGGATAAAATTCCCAGACCAAAAAAGCACACAAAGTACTAGTAATAAATGAATTCTTTGCGTACTAATCATTTATTTTAATTCATTTAAAAGTAAAATATCAACTAAATCGCCTGCTTTTATATTTTCACTATCATCTTTTTGAATAAGTAAAGCAGGGCTTCCTAACATATTTGTTAAAATTGCACTTGTTCCTTGTCTTTTACCTTTAAAATCAATTTTATATTCATTATCTTCATATTTAACATTACAAGCTGTAAATATTGTTTTTTCCATTTTTCTAGAAAAATCTTGGTTTATTCTAGCTTTAACAATAGGAAGTTTTTTATTTGCTCCTTCATATTTATAAATCATAGGAAGAAGGTATAAAATTGCACAAACAGTTGAAGAGTAAGCAAATCCAGGAAGTGCAATAATTAATTTGCCATCTTTAACTGCAGCTAATAAATGCATACCAGGTTTAATAGTTACTCCATGAAATAAAATATCTGCTTGAAGTTTGTCTTTTATTACATCTTGAACAAAATCATAATCACCAACAGAAACTCCTCCTGTTGTTATAACTATATCTGATTTTTCTAAAGCTGTTAAAAGAAGATTTGTAATTGAATTTATGTCATCTTCAACAACACCCATTTGAATTGTATTTGCTCCAGCTTTTTTTGCTAATGCTTCAATAGTTAAATGATTTGAGCTTCTTATTTGCGAATCATTAATTTGAGTTTCACCTAAATCTAATATTTCACTTCCTGTACTAGCAATTGCTACAGTTGGTTTACAATAAACTAATACTTGTGCAATATTTAAAGAAGCTAAAACACCAATTTCAGCAAATCCAATTACTGTTCCTTCTTTAATAAGTACTTCATCTTTTTTATAGTTCTCACCAATATTTCTTCTTGCAAAACCAAAAGGTACCTCTTTAATAATTTTTATTGAATCATTAATTACTTCAACATTTTCAATAGGTATTAAAGTATCACTGCCTTTAGGCATTAAAGAACCTGTGAAAGTTTTTATTGTTACAGCTTCTTGCACAGTTGACTCTACAATTGAGCCAGCAGGGTTCTTATCTACTATTTTAATTAAATCTTTTTTTTGATCTTCAAATCTAATAGCATAACCATCCATTGCAGAAGTAGGATATTCTGGTGAATTATCACTAGCAACCACGTCAATAGCGAGTACTCTACCTATAGCATTTGTTAAAAAAAGCTTTTCCTTAGTTTTTGCTTTAAAATCTAAATTATTTAATTTATTTAAAGACTCGTTGTAATTTATAAAATTTCTCATATTTCACTCCAAAAATTAAGTTGAAATCATACCATATGCTTTAAAAGAACTAAATTAGAGATAGAATTACTTTCTTTTTTGTCTTTAAATTTATCCTAAAATAGCAACTATGTAGCAATTGTAGTAATTGTGACACTAAAATGTCAAATCTTGACAAAATTACTCAAAACTTATTGACTTAAGTCAAAAAATTGGACATAATTTACTTATAGTTATATAATATATACTTATATAATCTGCTGTTATGTTCTGTATAAGCAAATGTGATTGTAATTAAATTTATTATGCATAATATAATTTATTTTCTAAGGAGGAATAATGTCGAAAGTAAGTAAAAGTTCTAAAAAAGAATTGACTGCTATTTCTGAAAAGAAATTAAGTAGAAGAGATTTTTTTAGAAAAACTGCTGTTTACTCAGCTGGTGCAATTGCAGCAGCGAATGTATTATCACCAGTTAAAATTAATGCTGATGAAGCAGCAATAATGGAAGAGGCTCCATGGGGAGTTAAACTAGGTGACAAAACTGATAAATATATATATGGAGTACCTTCTCCTTTTGAGCACAATGTAGTAAGAAGAACTACAGAACTTTTATCTTCAGGGGATACATATGCTACTGTAGCAATGAGTCCTTTGGCTGAGTTAGATGGAATTATTGTGCCAAATGGCCTTTTTTTCACAAGAAATCATGGAGGGACTGCTCATGTTGATCCTCATGAATTTAGATTAATGATTCATGGAAAAGTAAAAAAAGAAGTAGTTTTAACTTTAGATGATTTAAAAAAATATCCAAGTGAAAGTAGAATCTATTTTATTGAGTGTCCTGCAAATGGAAGTACTGGATGGAGAGCTCCACAATTTAATAATCTACAATTTATGAAAGGTATGATGGGTCAAGCTGAATGGACTGGTGTTATGCTTAAAACTGTATTAGAAGATATCGGTTTAGAAGATGATGCTGTATGGATGTTAGCTGAAGGTAGTGATAATGCTACAAACCCAAGAACAATACCTGTAGAAAAAGCATTAGACGATGCAATGCTTGTATGGGGACAAAATGGGGAAGCATTACGAGCTGAACAAGGATATCCATTAAGACTTTTATTACCAGGTTGGGAAGGTAATTTAAATACTAAATGGTTAAGAAGATTAGAATTCTCAGATAAACCTTGGCATTCAAAAGAAGAAACTTCAAAATATACAATGTTACAAAAAGATGGAAAAGCAATTAGATACTTCTGGATAAATGAAGTTAATTCTGTAATTACATCACCATGTCCTGAAAAACCTTGGACTCACCTTAAAAAAGGTGACTTAATTGAAATCGAAGGTTTAGCATGGTCTGGGCAAGGTACAATTACTAACGTTGATATTTCATTAGATGGCGGTGATAACTGGACTGAAGCTAGTTTAAAAGGTTTAGTTTTACCAAAAGCTTGGTGTAGATTTTCATATATAACAAGATGGGAAGGAAAACCTTTATTACTAACAAGTAGAGCAATGGATGATTCAGGAAATATTCAACCGACTTTAGACCAAGAGACTAAAGTTGTTGGTGTAGAAAGTATCTACCATAGAAATGGTATGGTAACTTGGGAAGTTAACAAAAAAGGGGAGGTTAATAATGTTCACATTAGAAAACATAAAGCTTAATAAAACTTTTATTAGTTTATTAACAACAGTTACATTATTAACATCTGCAAATGCTAATGATAAATTAGTTGATGGGTCTGTAAAATACAAAGTAAAAGATGGCAAATATACATCATATCATGTTAATACACAAAAAGTTGGCAAATATAATAATGGTAGAGTTGCTACTAAAAATGAAATTGCAGCTTGGAATACAGATGTAATGTATGATGGAACAGGTTTACCTGAAGGTGAAGGTTCTGTTGGTTTAGGAAACGAACTTTATGATGCACAATGTTTAATGTGTCATGGTGAATTTGGAACAGGTGGTAAAGGTTATCCTCCTTTATCTATAGGTGAAGCTTCAACTGAGTCATTAAAAAACCAATTAATGAATCCAGCTGATGAGCATCAAAATACTGATGCACCAAGAAAAGTTATTGGTACATATTGGCCATATGCTAGTACACTATTCTGGTATATAAGAGATTCTATGCCTTTTAATCATCCTAAATCATTAACTGCTAATGAAACTTATGCAATGACTGCATATTTATTAATGGAAAATGGTATAGAAATTGATGGTGAAGAGTTAGATGAAGATTATGTATTAAATAAAGAGAATTTCTTGAAAATTAAAATGCCAAATGAAGATGGATTTTTTCCAGATGTAAATACAAAAGATCCAAAACAGGGTATTGAAAATATGAGAGCATTTTTAAGTAATCCTAAGAATTATGGAACAGGTACAAGATGTATGAAAGATTGTATTAAAGGTGAAGTTCCTGTGCTTAGAATTGATGGAGAATTAAATGATTTCAATCCTCCAGCTAATAATGAAAGATCATGGAAAGTTGAAGAAGAAGCTTCTTCAAGTGCAACTGATCCTAAAGCTGTATCAGCATATGGGACTTATTGTGCCGCATGTCATGATAATAAAGCAATTGGAGCTCCAGTTCTAGGAAATAAAGAAGCATGGGCTACAGTTTTAACAAAAGGAATAGAAAAAGTTTATTCAAATGCTATAAATGGTGTAAATGCAATGCCTCCTAAAGGTGGAGCAATGGATATGCCAGAAGCAGATTTTAAAGCAGTTGTTGATTATATGATCAACTCTAGTAAATAAAGGAGAAAAGCAATGAAATTAATCAAAAAGTTATTTATATCTACTGCTATTAGTGGTTTAGTTCTTACTGGCTCTCTTGCAAGTGATGATTTAGTTAAAAAAGGTGAAAAAATTTTTAATACTAAAAATTTGGGAAATTGTTTAGCTTGTCACGCAGCAAATGGTAAAAATATTGAAGGACCTGGAAGTATGGGACCTAATCTTCAATATCTTTCTGCATGGCCAGATGAAGCATTATATGCGAAAATTTATGATCCATATACTACTAATCCAATTTCTCAAATGCCTGCATTTGGTAAAAACGGTTGGCTAAACGATGCTGAAATAAAAGCAGTTGTTGCATATTTAAAAACTATTAACTAATAATAAAAAGGAAAAAAAATGATAAATAGAAGAAATTTTTTAAGTTTAGGATTAGGTGTATTAGCAATTTCTGCTGCACCATCAACATTAAGTGCAGTTGATTTTAGAAAAGATAAACCAAAAGTTTGGGATGCTAAAAAAGTTGATGCAGCTATGAATGAATTATTTGGTACATCTGCTACAACAGAAGGTAAAGTAAAATTAAAAGCTCCAGACATTGCAGAAAATGGTGCAGTTATTCCTATTACAGTTTCATCTAAATTAGTTGGATCTAAGGTAGCAATTTTTCAAGATGCAAATCCTGAATCTACAGTAGCAGTATTTACAGTTCCTCAAGGTGGAATTATTGATTATTCTATAAGAATTAAAATGGCTAAAACAGGTAATGTTACAGCAATAGTTGAAGCTGATGGAAAATTATACTCTGCTTCAAAAGAAGTTAAAGTTACTAAAGGTGGTTGTGGTGGTTGATTAAATTCAATTACTATAACACAAAATAAAATTAAATAAATATTAAAATAGAAAAAGGAATTAATAATGGCAAAAAGTAAAACTAGAATTAAAGCAAAAGAAAAAAAAGGTATTGTAAAAGTAACTTCAATGCTTAAACATGACATGTTAAGTTATATGGAAGCAACAAATGCTTCAAAAAAATCTGGTAAAACAGTAGAAGCTAACTTTATTACTTATGTAGTGGCAAAAGTTGGAGATAAAGTTGTTTATGAAGCTTCAACAAGTCAATTTATGTCAAAAAACCCTGTTATAAAGTTTTTATTTGCTGGTAAAAAAGGTGAAGAAGTTACAATTTCTTGGGTGGATTTAAAAGGTAACACAGATAGTAAAACAGCGAAAATTAAATAATTAATCACTCATTTGAGTGATTAATAAAACGACTTAATAAAAGGAGATATGTATGTTATTAAAAATTGCTAAGACTACAGCTTTAATTGCTTTAGCTACAACTGCATTAAATGCAGCAGCTTTCAATGAACAAGCTGAAAAAGATAGAATTGCTTTAGTTAAATATTTTGAAGCTAAATTTGAAGATCCATTAAAAAATAGAAATACTTTTTTCCCATATTCAACAGATGAAGAATTGAAAAATAATATTATTGGTGGATTAAAAAAAGATGATTTCTCCCAAGGAAATTATTCATTTTCAAAAAATGGTAAAGCTACTTATGAAGAAATGAAAGATATGCCACCTTTCTTAGATTTTATTGATGAAGGGGAAGAACTTTATGGTAAAAAATTTGCAAATGGTAAATCTTTTGCTAATTGTTTCCCTGATCCTAGTCAGGCTGGATCTATGTATCCATATTTTGATGAAGAGAAAAAAGATGTTCAAACTTTAACTCAAGCTATTAATGAATGTTTAGTTAATAATGGTGAAAAAGCATGGAATACATCAAAAGGTAAACTTGCTAATTTACAAGCTTATTTTGTACAAGCAGCACAAGATGAAGAAAAAGAAATTAATGTTGAAATCAAAAGTGCAGCAGCAGCTGAGGCTTATGAAAATGGTAAAAAATATTACTATTCACAAAGAGGTTATTTAAAATTAAATTGTGCAAATTGCCATGTACAAGGTGCAGGTCAAAGAGTTAGAAATGAATCTTTATCACCATTTTTAGGTCAAACTTCACACTTCCCTGTTTATAGATTAAAATGGGCAGCAGCAGATAAAAATAACAATGGTCTAGGTACTCTTGAAAGAAGAATGTCTGGATGTATAAAAGATCAAGGTCAAGTACCACCAAAAGCTACTAGTAAAGATATGAAAGATTTACTTTTCTTTATGGCATATATGAATAATGGTATGAAGATTGATGGTCCAGATATGAGAAAATAAGGAGAAAGACAGATGAAAAAATTATTAAATTTAACAATAGCAGTTGGAGCTTTATTTACTTTAACTGCTTGTGCAAGTACTTCTCCAATGTTACCTGACACAAAAAGTGAGTGTGATATCAAAGCAAATGGAATAGAGAAAGTTATTGCATCGGCAAAAAAATATAATACTGAAGCACAAGCAAAAGGTCTTGAATTTAGAAGATTAGGAATTAATAACTCTGCACTTATAGTTGTTGTAGAAGAAGCTATTAAAACTGGAGCTAAAGAAGTTAATCCTAAGGATTTTAAAGGAAAAGCTACTAAAACTAAGTTTACTACTGAATATGCTGCTGAGAGAGCTTGTAAATTTGCAATATCTGCATTAGTACAAGCTGAAGAAGCAAAAACTACTTGGAGACTAGCAGTTCCTGGTGACGGTTATAAATATTAATATATTTGTTTAAAAAAAGTCAAGATCTTATCTTGGCTTTTTTACTTTAAATGTAAAACTGCATAAAATTAAGGAAAATAATATGACTATTCTAAAAAAATTATTAATCGTATCAGCTTTTGCTGGACTTTGTTCAACTACAGCTTTTTCTGCTGAAGAAAAAACAAATTTTGTTCCAATTATGTCTGGAGTAAAATCAATTGAAATGAATTTAAATGATGAAAAATTTACTTTAATGAGAAACCAAACAGCAGGGAATAAAATTTCACCACTATATGAAACAACAAATAGAGGAACTCCACAACCTATAATTCTAGCTAAAGGTGTTGAAACTTTAGGGGAAATTGAATTTATTGAATATATGAAAAAAGCACAAACTGATGAAACTATTGCAATTATAGATTCAAGAAAACCAGGTTGGTTTGCTAAATTAAGAATTCCAGGTGCAGTTAATGTTCCTTTTACTGATTTTGATGAGGAAGAGACTGCTATTGAAATGATGGAAGATGAAATGGGTGTTGTTCAAAAAGAAGATGGAACACTTGACTTTTCAAATGCAAAAACTTTAGCTTTATATTGTAATGGTTATTGGTGTGGACAAACTCCTGGAATGGTTAAAAATGCGAAATATGCTTTACTAAAAATGGGATATCCTGCTTCTAAGATTAAATACTACAGAGGTGGTATGCAAGCTTGGACTTCATTAGGATTTACTGTTGTAGGTGAAGGTAAATAATTTAGAATGTCTTTAAAATTAATTAAGGAATAGATTAATGAGTAAATTAAGTAGAAGAGAATTTGTTTATATGATGGCAGTACTTGGTGCTGCTCCTGTATTTGCTAATTCACATACAAGAATGACAGATACAAATAAACTAGAAGACTATTATAAGTTAAAACCATTTGGTAATGCAAGGTTTTTACATATGACTGATTGTCATGCACAACTTTTACCTGTATACTTTAGAGAACCAAGTGTAAACTTAGGTTTTCATGGTAACTTTGGTAAGCCTCCTCATATTGTTGGAGAAAAGTTATTAGACTATTATGGAATTAAAGGAAACAAAAGACTTGAGTATGCTTATTCTTGTGTAGACTTTGAAAAACATGCAAAAGCTATGGGAAGAGTTGGTGGTTTCTCACAAATTAAAACTGTAGTAGATTTCTTAAAAAATAATTTTGGTGAAGATAAAACACTATTATTAGATGGTGGAGATACTTGGCAAGGTTCTTGGACAGCTTTACAAACAAGAGGTATGGACATGGTTGGCGCTATGAACTTACTTGGAGTTGATGTGGCTGTTGGACATTGGGAGTTTACTTACAAAGCAGAAGAAGTACTTAAAAATATAGAAGCATTAGATGCGGAATTCTTAGCTCAAAATGTAAAAGTAAAAGAGGATGCTTTATTTGATGGAGCTGTAGCTTATGATGAAGATACAGGACATGCATTTAAACCATATACAATTAAAAAAATGGGTGATGCTAGAGTTGCTATTATTGGTCAAGCTTTCCCTTATACAACTATTGCAAATCCACAAAGATTTATCCCTGATTGGAGTTTCTCTATTAATCCTGATGGAATGCAAGAGATGGTTGATCAAGTTAGAGAAGAAGAAAAACCTGATGCTGTAATTGTTTTATCTCATAATGGTTATGATACAGATAAGAAAATGGCAGAAGTAGTTACTGGCATTGACTTTATTATGGGTGGTCACACGCATGATGGTGTTCCTGAAGCTTATCCTGTTAAAAATGAAGGTGGTACAACTTATGTTTGTAATGCTGGATCAAATGGTAAATTTTTAAATGTTCTTGATTTAGATATTAAAAATGGAAAAGTTGTTGATCATAAATTTACTCTTCTTCCGATTTTCTCTGATTTAATTCCTGAAGATCCTGCAATGAAAAAATATATTGAAGATGTAAGAGCTCCATTTAAAAAGGAATTAACAAGAGAAATTGCTACAACTGAAGCTACACTATTTAGAAGAGGTAATTTCAACGGTTCTTGGGATCAGATTATTTGTGATGCCTTAACTGATATTAAAGGTGCAGATATCTCATTATCTCCTGGATTTAGATGGGGAACTTCAGTTATGCCTGGGCAAGCTATTACATTTGATGATTTAGCAACGCAAACAGCTATGACATATCCTGAAACTTATGCTAGAGATATTTCTGGTAAAGAGATTAAAGATATTTTAGAAGATGTAGCAGATAATTTATTTAATCCAGATCCATTCTACCAACAAGGTGGAGATATGGTAAGAACAGGTGGAATTTCTTATAGAATTAATCCAACTGCTGCTATGGGTGAAAGAATTTCTGATATAACAATGACTAAAAATGGTCATAAATTAGATGCTAGTAAAAACTATAAAGTAGCTGGTTGGTCAACTGTTGGAGCAAAATCTGATGGTGAACCTGTATGGGAAACTGTAGAAGCATATCTTAAAAATGTTAAGCATATTGCTAACTTAAAAGTAGATACTCCTGATATCATTGGTATCAAAGGAAATCCTGGAATCATATAATTCCAAAATTTGAAAAGGCATAAAGTACTTTACTTTATGTACTTTTCAACTTATTAAGTATTTTTTGAAATATTTAATAAGTTGAAATGAAGGAATAAAAATATGATTAAAAAGTTACTGTTTTTACTAATAACTTTACTAATATCAATAAATTTACATGCAGATTTTGCTGAAGGAAAAAAACTTTTTACTGATAAATGTGCCTCTTGTCATAAAGAGTATATTTCTTTTAAAAAATTAAAAGAGAATTTTTTTGAAAGAAATAATACTTTATTAAATCTAACAATACCTACTGAAAATATGTTGGCATGGGCGATTATGGAAAGTTCAAAAAAAATTGGTGATAAAAATGATCCTGAAATGCAACAAATGGAAATTGAAGAATATCTATTAGATTATCTAAGTAATCCAGATATTAATAATAGCATTTGTGACGTTAATGTTTTAAAATATTATATTAAAAAAGATCCAATGACTATAAGTGAAAAAGAAGCAGTATTTTTAGCTCAATATTTTATGGGATACAAAAAAGATAGATTAAAAAAAGTCCCTAAAAAAGAAAAAACAAATTTGAGTGAAAATAATGATGAAGAAAAAATATTGAATAGGGCTTTAAATGAGAGTAAGCAAATTATTGTTTATGCCACTTCTCAATCTTGTTATTTTTGTAAAAAAATGCAAAAAGAAGTTTTAGATTTAAAAGATGTACAAGATAAAATTAATGAAGATTATTTATTTGTAAAAATTGATGTTGATTTTACTAAACTTCCTTTTAAATTAAAAAAACATTTTAAAGGAATGACTCCAACATTTTTTGTATTAAGTCATGATGGTTTTCTTCAAAATATTTATCCAGGTTCTTGGTCAAAAGAGGATTTTTTATTGATTTTAAAGGAAAATTTATAATGAAAATTTTAGGAAAAGTTGTAGATACTTATAGTGCAAAGAAGGGTCAAAGTGGCTTGCCTAGGCCAAAGGTAGAAAAGCTTAATCTTATTTATAAATTTGGAATTGAAAATGACAAATTTGCAGGTAGTGATGAAGAAAAAGCTGTTATGATTGTTGGTACTTATACTTATAATAAAGCAAAAGAAAATGATATTAATATTGAATATGGAAGTTTAGGAGAAAATATCTTATTAGATTTTAATCCTCATGATTTTAATGAAGGATCAGTCTTTCAAATTGGTGAGACAATTCTTGAGATTACACAAGCTTGTACTATTTGTAACCATTTATCTATTTTTGATGATGATTTACCTCTTTTAATTCAAGATTGTAGGGGATTATATTGTAAGATATTAAAAGGTGGAATTATTCAAAGTGGTTATTCCATTAAATTAATAAAAAATTGGCAAGGTAAAATTGCCTCATAAAAGGAAAAAAATGAAAAAAATTTTAGCTTTGTTATTTATATCAATTTTTGTTTATGCAGAGTCTACATTTAGTGACCCTCAACCAAGTTTTGATAATCCTCGAAAGATTATTGTTCAAATTTATGATTCAGAATTAAATAAAGTAAATCACAATTTAAGTACTCTTTACAATATTCTAAAAGAGTATCCAACTGAATCTTTAAAAATTGAAGTTGTTGCATATGGAAATGGTATTAGAGCTTTAAAAAAAGATTATGATAAAAAAACATTAACAAGAATAAACTCTTTAATGGAATATGATGTTGAATTTGTAGTTTGTAAAAATACTATGGAAACTATGAAATGGACTGAAGATGATTTTATAGAAGATGTTTCTTATGTTCAAGCTGGAATTGTTGAACTTATTGAAAAACAAGTTGAAGGTTATATAGGAATTATTGCATATTAAAATATAGCAATAAATTTTAAATATTTAAAAGGAGATTTTATGAAAAAAAGTTTATTAACATTTGTCGTATTATTGTTATTGGCATTTAATTTAGAAGCAAAAAAAATAGATGTAAATGAGTGTAAAAGTTTAGGTGATAACTTTATCTTTGCTGGTAATGAGTGTATTGAATTTAACTTCTTTGAAGGTGATACAAATGAACATATAATGGTAATAGTTCATGGAACTTGGCCTGATGGAAGTAATACTTTAGGAAGATATGCTCCTTTTGCAGAAACTATGAATATGAATACGGATTTAAGCACAATAGCAGTAGCACTTCCTGGATACTCAGGCTCTTCTACAAATAACTTTTCAGCCTTAGCTCATGAGGGTGTAAAAAATCTATCATCAAATAAAGAGTACATAGTTTTTTTAGGAGAATTAATTAAGGCTTTAAAAGATAAATATGAGGCTAAAACTGTGACTTATGTTGGACATAGTGCAGGAGCTAGAATGGGTGCAACACTTACAGGAACTAATCCTGGTCTTATACAAAATATAGCCCTTGCTGGTGGTAGCTATACAATAAAAAATGAAGATAAAAATAAAGAATTAATATCATTATCTGATGTTATAGATAGTGTAGATAAAAATACTAATTTCTTATTTATTTATGGTACAAATGATAAAATTTCAAAACCTGAAGTTACAAAAAACTTTTTTAAAATTGCAAAAGAAAAAGGCTTAAAAGCTACATTAGTAAAAGTTGAGGGTGCAGAACATTTAGATTTAGACATGACTGATACTTCTATTGATGCAATAACTACAATGCTTGAAGAGGAATAATAGCTTTTATAATATGGATAAGAAAAAACAAATACAGTTTAATTTAAATAATTTTCTACTTTCAACTTCACTTGCATTAGATTTAGTTGAAAAAGATATGTATAATATAAGTAAAAATCATTCAAAAAGGGTCGCATACCTTTCATTAAAAATAGGGCAGGGATTTAACTTCTCTCCCCAAGAAATGTCAGATTTATGTGCTTATTGTTTAATTCACAATATTGCCCTTAAAAAAGAAAAAGTTTATAATAAAGAGCATCTTGAATTTGCACAAGAAAAAGCGGATCTTTTACCATTTTTATGTGGATATAAAAATATAATTAAATATCATCGAGAATATGTAGATGGAAGTGGTGTTTTTGCATTAAAAGAAGACAAAATACCACTTTTTTCACAAATAATTTCTTTCTCTCACCTTTTAGATGAAAAATTTGATTTAGATGGAGAAGATATAGAAAAAAGGAAAGGAATAGTCTCTTTTTTAGAAGAAAATGAAAATATTTTATTTTCTGAAAAAATTGTAGAAATATTTTTAAATTCATCTTCTACAATTGATTTTTGGTTAGATATGCAAAATGAGAATGATTTATTATATTTTATATTTTCTTCTTTATTTGATTTTACTATTACTCCTACTTTTGAAGAGGTATTAACGTATACATCTATTTTTAACTCTTTTGATTCTAAAGAGTTTGAGTTCTTAGATAGATGTTCTAAAATGACAGATTTTTATGATTTTGAACATAAAGATAAACAAACTTTTTTAATTGCTGCCTCTTTACACAATATCGGAAAATTAGCAATACCAAATGAAATTTTAAATAAAAAGAGTAAGCTTACAAAAGATGAATATGAAATAATCAAGTCATATCCTTACTATACAAAAAAGATTTTAAATAACCTTATTGGTTTTAATGATATCTCAAATTGGGCATCAAGGGTTCAAGAAACAATTGATGGTAAAGGGTATCCATATAAGTTATCTGGCAAAGATTTAAGTTTAAAAGATAGATTAATGGCTGCTTTAAATGTTTATCAATCTTTAAGAACAAAAAAATCTTATAGAGATGAGTACTTACATGAAAATGCAATAGAAATAATGCTTGAACTAGCAAATAATGCAAAACTTGATAAATCAATAGTTAAAGATTTAGATAAAGAATTAAGATAAAACTTTGCCTATAGAAGGCAAAGTTTTATTCAGAAACTGTAGTTAGATTTAACATTTTCCATGAGTACATCCCACCTCTATACCATTTTAATTTTTCTTGGGGATATCCTATTTTAATTAGAGTTTCAATTGCAAAAGTAGATTGTGGACACCAAGCTCCATTACAAAAAAGAACTAACTCTTTTGCATTTGAAAAGTCATAATTACCTTTTGAAACCTCATTAACTCCAATCATCTCTAAAACATCATAAAAATCATCTGGATATTTTTTTACATCAAAATATGTAAATGGAATATTCTCTGCTGTTGGAATACTCATTTGCAAAAACCAATCTGTTAATCTAGCATCTATTAGAAGCATATTCTCATTGTCTTGTGATTTCTCAATAAAATCAATAACTTCTAGTTCTCCAATTGTTTGAACTTTATCATTTATTTTCATTGGAGTGATTTTACCAACAGTTGTTACAAACTTCTTAACACACTTAGAAGGAAGTTCATCATTTGCATAATTTCCAGACCAAATATTTTTTGGATCTGCACCATTAATTTTTTTACATTCATTATCATGCATTCTTTTGATTACAAAAGTCTTATCATCATAATCAACACTTAGACCAAAACCTCTTAAATCATAATCGTTTGCATATGCTATTGAGCTAACAAAAGCAAGAGCAATAAGATATTTACTACCTTTTTCAAGTATTTTATTTATAATCATTTTCCCTCCTAATTTTTTATATTATTTTATTATAACATTAAAGAAAATACAAAAAAGCTTAAGTATTAAGAATAACTTTTTTTAATAAATGTTT
>JBFHGG010000031.1:0-29259 GCA_041583235.1 Halarcobacter sp. | reverse complement strand
TGAAGCGGCAGCATATGTATCTTATGCATTTACTGAAGTTGCGGGTGTATATCCTATTACACCTTCGTCTCAAATAGGAGATAACACAGAAAAGTGGGCAACGCAAGGAAAGAAAAATTTATTTGGATCAACTGTTAAAGTTATTGAGATGCAAAGTGAAGCTGGTGCTGCTGGGACTTTTCATGGTTCTTTACAAGCAGGAGCTCTAACTTCTACATATACAGCTTCTCAAGGTTTATTATTAAAAATTCCTAATATGTATAAAGTTGCAGGACAACTTTTACCTGGAGTTATTCATGTAACTGCTAGATCATTAGCAGCACATGCCTTATCAATTTTCGGTGACCATCAAGATGTTATGGCAGTGAGAGCAACTGGTTTTGCTATGCTTGCATCTGGTTCAGTTCAAGAAGTTATGGATATTGGTGGGATTGCTCACTTAGCAGCTATTAAAGGAAGAGTTCCTTTTATGCACTTCTATGATGGGTTTAGAACTTCTCATGAAATCAATAAAGTAGAGGTTATGGATTATGATGTATTTGATAAACTTCTAGATTATGATGCAGTTCAAAGATTTAGAGATACTTCTTTAAATCCTGAATCTCCAATTACTAGAGGAACTGCACAAAATGATGATATTTACTTCCAAGGAAGAGAAGCATCAAATAAATATTACAATGCAGTTCCTGATATTGTAAATGATTATATGCAAGAAATTTCAAAAGTTACAGGAAGAAATTATGCACCATTTACTTATTATGGGGCAGAAGATGCAACAGATATCATAATTGCAATGGGTTCGGTAACTGAAACAATTAAAGAGACTATTGATTATTTAAGAAAAGAAGAAGGAAGAAAAGTTGGTTTATTAACAGTTCACTTATATAGACCTTTTTCAGCTAAATATTTTATGAATGCCTTACCTGAGTCGGTTGAAAGAATTTGTGTTATTGATAGAACAAAAGAGCCAGGATCTTTAGGCGAACCACTATTTCTAGATATTAAATCAGTATTCTATAATGAGAAAAAACAACCAAAAATTATTGGGGGTAGATATGGATTATCTTCTAAAGATGTTCCTCCTTCACAAATTATTGCTCTGTATGATAACTTGCTAAAAGAAGAGCCTAAAGATAACTTTACTGTAGGAATTAATGATGATGTTACATTTACTTCACTTGAAGTTGGAGAAAATGTTGCAGTAGTTGAAGATGCAAATGAGTGTTTATTCTATGGTTTAGGTGCAGATGGTACTGTTGGAGCAAATAAAAACTCTGTTAAAATTATAGGGGATAAAACTGATTTATATGCACAAGCATATTTTGCTTATGATTCAAAAAAATCAGGTGGTTATACAAGATCTCACCTAAGATTTTCAAAAAATCCTATTAGATCAACATATCTTGTAACAACTCCTGGATTTATTGCATGTTCAAAAGAGGTTTATTTAGAGCAATATGAAGTTATTGATAATATTAGAGAGGGTGGAACTTTCTTACTTAACTCAATTAATAGTGTTGAAGATATAGTATCAAAAATTCCTGATAGAGTTAAAAAAATATTAGCTGATAAAAAAGTTAAATTCTATATCATTAATGCAACTAAGCTTGCACGTGATATTGGATTAGGAACAAGAACAAATACTATTATGCAAGCTGCTTTCTTTAAACTAGCACAAGTTATTGATTATGAAACTGCTAAAGACTATATGAAAGAGTATGCAGAAAAAGCCTATGGAAACAAAGGTGAAGAAATTGTTAAAATGAACTATTCTGCTATTGATGCAGGAGAAGGTGGAATTGAAGAAGTTATAGTTGATCCTTCTTGGTCAAATATAGAATATGCTCCTTTAGTTGTAAATTCAAGCTATAAAGGTTCTGATTTTGTTGAAAACTTTGCAAAAGTTGTAAATGCAGCAAAAGGTGATACTTTACCTGTTTCAATCTTTACAGATAGAGAAGATGGTTCTTTTGAAAATGGTTCTACTAAGTATGAAAAAAGAGGAATTGCTACAATGGTTCCTGAGTGGAATGAAGATACTTGTATTCAATGTAACCAATGTGCATTTGAGTGTCCTCATGCAGTAATTCGTCCTTTCTTAATGGATGAAAAAGAGTTCGAAAAAGCACCTGAAGGTGTAAAAAAATACTCTATTGATGCAACAGGAAAAGGTCTTAAAAATCAAGGCTTAAAATATAAAATTCAAGTATCTATCTTAGACTGTACAGGATGTAATGTTTGTGTTGATATTTGTCCAACTGCAGAGAAATCTTTAAAAATGGTTCCTTATGAACAAGAAGCAGATGATGGGGAACAAGAAAATGCAGATTATTTATTTAATGATGTAACATACAAAGATTACCTAGTTTCAAAAGATACATTAAAAGGTTCTCAATTTGCTAAGCCTTTATTTGAATTCCATAGTGCATGTCCTGGATGTGGAGAAACTCCATATATTACCCTAGCTACACAAATGTTTGGTGATAGAATGATGGTTGCTAATGCAACAGGATGTTCTTCAATCTATTCAGCTTCAGCACCATCAACTCCATATACTAAAAATGATAAAGGAGAAGGTCCTGCATGGGCTAACTCATTATTTGAAGATAATGCAGAGTTTGGTTATGGGATGCATGCTGCTAATGAAACTATTAGAAATAGAATTGGTAGAATTATGGAAGAGACTATGGAAGAAGTTTCAAATCCTCTTAAAGCTTTATATAAAGAGTGGTTAGCAAATAGATCTAATGGTAAAATGACTCAAGAGATTAGAGATAAATTAATTCCACAATTAGAGCAAAATCCAGAAGCTCCTGGTGTAAAAAATTTATTATCTCTTAGAAAATACATTGTTAGAAAATCTCAATGGATCATCGGTGGAGATGGATGGGCATATGATATTGGATATGGTGGACTTGACCATGTTCTTGCAACTGGTGAAAATATAAATGTTCTAGTTGTAGATACAGAAGTTTACTCAAATACAGGTGGACAATCATCAAAATCAGCAAGAACTGGTTCAATTGCCGACTTTACAAATGATGGTAAAGCAAATGCTAAAAAAGATTTAGGATTTATTTCTATGACTTATGGAAATATCTTTGTTGCACAAATTAACTCAAGAGCATCTCAAAAACAAACAGCGCAAGCTATGAAAGAAGCTGAAGAGTATAATGGACCATCATTAATTATTGCTTATTCTCCTTGTATTGCTCATGGTATTCAAGGTGGCTTAATGAAATCTGTTGACCAAGGACAAATGGCAACTGATTGTGGATATTGGCCAATTTATATTTTTGATCCAAGAAAAATTGAAGAAGGGAAAAATCCAATCAAGATTTCTGGTAAAAAACCAAATTGGGATTTATATGAACAATTCTTATTAAAAGAGAATAGATATAGATCATTGAAAAAAATCAATCCTGAAAAAGCAGATTTCTTATTAGAAAAAAATAAAAAAGATGCTCAATATAGATATAGACAATTAACAAGAATGGCTGCAGCTGATTATTCTGATGAAATAGAATCAAACGAAGAAGCTTAGAAATATCTAAATAAAATTCTTAATGGCTTTGTCCATTAAGAATTTTTTACCTTAACATAATATACAAGTGTATATTTTGTAAACAAAAAAATCTCTTTTATAAAATCAATTCTAGCTATACTAAAATAAACTATTTTAAGGGTAAGAATGGGATTATTTGATATTGGAATAAGAGAAGAACTAAGTTCAAAAAAATCTAAAGAAGAGATTTTAAATACAATTCAAGATAGTGTGAAAGATTTCTCCAAAGAAGATGTAGATTTTGAAAAAGGAAAGCTTTTACTTGAAGGTTTTAAAGCATCTATATTAAAATACAATTTATCTATAGATTTAGAGAAATCTAACTCTAAATATATCTTAATTATTGATGGAGAACTGCAACAATTTTATGTATTAATTTTTCTTGCACTAATTATTCTATCTATTTTATTTACATATGGAATGGGAGTAATTCTTATTATTGCTTTTGCTTTTTTACAAAAACGTTCTTCTACAAAATTTATAAACTCTTTAATAAAAGATACTTCTTTTTAGCTTTGGTATAAGAATTGCATCTTCTTTTAAAAGGATTTAATTTTGGATATTTATCAAAAAGCCTATGACTGGGCATATACACATAATTTTGAAAGTATTGAAATTGAGTATGCAGGGAAACTAGCCTTAAAAATGCTTGATGATTCATGTCAAATGACAAAAGAAGATAGAAAAGTATTTTTCTTTGTTTATGATGCAATTACAGATAGAGAGGATATAAACTTAGAAGATGATATGAATAAACTCATTTTTCTAGCAAGAAATAGAGAAACTATATACTCTAAAAAAGAGTATGCAAATTATATTCATTCTTGCAAAGAAGAGATTATTCCAAAGATGTTAAAAGTTCATATGAAAGCATTTAAAAAAATGGTTCGAAATAATCTTCATTTATAGTTTAAAAACTTTCCCACTCATCATCATTTGAAATTTCTTGAGTTATAATTCTCTCTTCTTTCTTTGCCAAAATAGGATTTACTCTTTTTTGTTCAATATTATTTGAGTTATTCTTTTTTATAGTATTTTGATTACTATTCTTTTCAAGAATTTCATTTTTACCAGGGAACTTTTTTTCATTAACTTTTGTAACAATAGTTTTTGAAATATGAGAAGTATCAAGTGCAATTTTATGGGTTTCATTTGCGGCATTTGCTATTTGCTGCGTTTGCTGATCTTGTGTTGTTACTGCATTATTAATTTGTTCAATTCCGGTTTTTTGCTCTTTTGATGCAAACTCAATCTCACTAATCAATTCAATTGTTTTTTTGATATTTTCATTTAATTCGCAATAACCCTCAATCATTTTATCTGCAATTATTTTTCCATCATTTGCTTTTTGTGTTGCATTTCCTACTAAATCCTTAATTTCTTTTGCTGCCTCTGCTGAACGTGAAGCTAAGTTTCTAACTTCTTGGGCAACAACAGCAAAACCTTTTCCAGCTTCTCCTGCTGTTGCTGCTTCAACAGCAGCATTTAATGAAAGGATATTTGTTTGAAAGGATATTTGATCTATAACAGTAATAGCTTCATTTATTGCACTAACTTGTACATTAATTTCATCCATAGAAGCACTTGTTTTATTTGCCAAATTATTACCCTCATCAACTGATTTGGTAACTTTTTGAGCAAAACTAGCCATTTCTACTACATTTTGTGTATTATTTACAATTGTTTCAGTCATCTCTTCTAAAGCGGCCGCTGTCTCTTCCAAAGAAGATGCAGCTTCACTTGATACATCATTTAATACTGTTACATTTTTTAATAAGATTTCAGAAGAAGAATCAAGAGTTACTCCTACTTTTTTCTCTTCTACTAACATATTTACAATTGATTCACCTAAATTATTTACACCATCTGTAAGTTTTAATAAATGATGCTTCACATTAGAAGTTTCAACTTTATTTATATATTTATAATTTGAGTACTCTTCTAAAACATCTAAAATCTCATTAATATTAGCTTCCATATGCTCACCCATAGAGTTTAATACTTTTTTTAGATCCATTAAAGCAGAGTTTTCAACATTTAAAGTAATTCTTTGAGATAAATCCCCTTGTTCAAATTCTGATAAAATAATAACAATATCATCAATAAATTTTCTATCTTCTTCTATGCCTTTTTTAGTTTTTAGAATATTTTCATTTACAACTTCTGACATTAAGCCAATTTCATTTTTAATACTATCATCAAGCATTTCAACACTTTTACTTTCTCTATTTAAATACTTAAAGAAAGCTAATAATCCAGCTTGAAAAGTAATAAGTTGATTACTTAATTTTCGAGGAATTACAATTGCTGCTAAGAGTACTAAAAATAAAACAACTATTGCTATAACAATTGAAACTTTTAAGATATTATCATTAAGCTCTGCAACATTAGAGCCTATTAAGTTTTCATCTTTTTCTATTGAATGTTTTATTTTTTCTGCTAGTTCTGCAATTTTGAAACCACTTGAATTTAAATTAGAAATCACTTTATTTCTATCATTAATTATTTTTACTATTACATCAATACCACTTTCATATTTTTTAATAAGGGCTATTGATTCATTTAATTTCTCAGCAGCTTTTTCATTAATTACCTGATCTTTTATTTCAATTAATTGTTCATTTAAATTTTTAAATTCATGATGTACTTTTTTTGCATCTTCACTAGAATTTGTATCAAAAAACTTCATAGCATATATTCTTGCAAGTAATAAAGAGCGTATACCATAACCTGTCTCTATTGATGCATAAACATCATCATTAAGCTCGCTAGTTATCATAACCGAAGTTAAAAGTTTTTCTATTTGTGAGCCTTCTTCACCAAGAACAGTATAAATCTCATTTCTTTTTTTCATATAATCTACAACTTTAAAGAAATTATTTTTATACTTTACAAACTCTTTATTCATTTCATTTACATACTTAGTACGATTAGTATCATAAATTGCTTTTTTCACTTCATTAATAAATTTTCCAGTTTTTACATAATAATCATTGAATTCTTTAATATCTTTTTCTGAATGAGTTGAAAGATAATCTTTAACATTTATTCTAAGCATAAGCATATTTTCTTCAATACGTGAAGCTCTTTCTGCATTTTTTGCCATTGTCTGATAATTAATAAAACCTTCCGCCGATTTTGAGACACCAAAAATATTATATCCTGCAAGAATAAGAACTAATATAGTAATAGTAGAGAAAGAGAGTACTAATTTCATCTTAATTGACATATGTTTAAACATTAAATTTTCCTTATTAAGTTAAGTTAATTATTATACTGAAACATTATTTATTCTAAGTAATGCTTTTTTTACTTTTTCAAAGAAATTATTAAATTTTTTAAAAGATAATCCTATTTCCATATTTTTATTATTATTTATGTATTTGGAATATTTTAAATAAATAGATAGAATATACTATTTTTAAGGCAAGGATAAACATGAATTTTAATAGATATTTAAAACTTATTGTACTTTTTAGTATCTCTTTTTTTCTTTTTACTGCTTGCTCCTCACAAGTAAATAAAGAAGGAATTGTAGTAAGTCTTTCTCAAAATCAATTAAGTGAATCATTTAAACACTCTTTCCCTCAAAAAAAAGATTTTGTTTTTGGAACTATTGTAATAGAAGAACCAATAATTACCATTCCTAAAAACTCCAAAAGAATTACAGCTTCAATAAATTTAGATTTTAAAACTATGTTTACCCAAGAGATAATAGGTGATTTTACTATTTCAGGAGAACCTTTATTTGATAAAAAAACTACTTCTATTTATCTTAAAGATGTGAAAATAGAGAATCTTCAATTCACAAGATTAAACCTCGGAGAGGCTTTTTCCAATACATTTTTAAACTCTTTATCTCCTATGCTAAATAATGTATTAGAACAATATCCAATATACACTATCCCAAAAAACTCTTTTCAAGGAAGATTTGTCAAAAATGTAAAAATAGAAAATTCAAAGCTTTTAATTACTTATGGAATTTAAGGCTTTAAAATAATAAATTTAGATAAAATTCCAAAAACATAATTTATAAAAGGATATTAAATGCCTCTATTAGATAGCTTTAGAGTAGACCATACAATTATGCCAGCACCAGCAGTTCGTGTTGCAAAAACAATGAAATCACCCTCAGGAGATGTTATTACAGTATTTGATTTAAGATTTTGTGTTCCAAATGAAAAAATGTTAAGTGAAAAAGGTATTCATACTTTAGAACACCTTTTTGCTGGATTCATTAGAGAACATTTAAACTCAAGTACAGTTGAAATTATAGATGTTTCACCAATGGGATGTAGAACAGGTTTTTATATGAGTTTATTAGGAAGTCCAAGTGAACAAGAAGTAGGAATCGCATGGCGAAAATCTATGGAAGATGTTCTAAATGTAAAATCTCAAAATGATATTCCTGAGTTAAATGAATTTCAATGTGGTACATATAAAATGCACTCTTTAGAAGAAGCAAAAGATATTGCTAAGGATATTTTAGCTTCAGAGATTGGAATAATGTCAAATAAAGAGTTATATTTATCTGATGAAAAATTAAATACCTTAAACAGTTAATTAGCAAAAATAAATCTATTTAAAAAAGAGGCTAACTCTTCTTTAAATAGAAATACCACTAAAAATATACTAAAAATTCTAACACTTTTCATATTTTGTTAAATATAGGTATAATTAATTATGAAATTATTAAAGAATGAAAAAATAATTATACAAATAGTAAGATTTGCACCAGCCATTTTTATTATCATATCATCTCTACTTATTACTATCTATATTTCTGATAAATATGCAAAAAACTTAATAAAAAGTAAAACAGAAATAAAACAAACTTTTATAGAACAAAATAAAAATATAATCAAAAAAAATGTAAATACATCATATAACTATCTTGAGCAAGAATATAAAGAATCACTTGAAGAGATAAAAAATGAAATAAAGCAAAAAGTAAACTATATTCACAATATAATGACTTCTATTTATAATAAACACAAAAACAGTAAATCTAAAGAAGAGATAAGTGAATTAATTAAAAATACATTACGTCACACCTACTTCAATGAAGAAGAGGAATTTTTTTTTATTTTTGATAAAGATGGCAAAATTATTATAGATAATAATTTTAAACAATTAAAGCAGCAAAATCTTTGGAATTTTAAAAATGCAAAAAACATATCTTTTTTACAAGATATAGATAAATTATTAATTTCTAAAAATGAAATATTCTATAATTGGCAAGAAAAAGAGTCAAGCAAGAAGCTTGGATTCTTTAAAAAATTTAGTGATTATGATTGGATTATTGCAGTAGCAGAAGACCTAGACTATTTTGAAAAAAAGATTGAGAAGAGTATGATTAATCACCTAAAAAATATAAAGTTTTCTAATGGTGGATATATATCTTTACTATCAACAAATGGAGATATTATCTTAAGTAAAGATGATTTAATCAATGGTCAAAATATACATAAAGATAAGAATTTTGCAAAGATAAGTGAAAAGTATAAAAGATTTATTAACTCTAATATAGATTCTACTTTTACACACTATAAAACCTATTTCTATAAAAAAGAGATTGATAAAATATCTTATTATAAAAAAATTAAAAAACATAATTGGGTAATTGGTGTAGGCTTTGATGTAAAAAAAGTAAATGAACTTATTGAAAAAAAACAAGAAATACTAGAAGAAGAGTACAATAAATTTTTAGAGGAGTTGATATTTACAGCATTATTAATAACAATTATTTTATTAATAATCTCATATTACTTTTCAAAATATATTGAAAAACTATTTATTAAATATAAAAAAAGAGTTGATGAAAGAAATAAAAAACTAATGAAAGCTCATAAAATATCAAAAATTGGGGAATGGGAACTTAACTTAGATACTATGAAAGCCACTTGGTCTGATGAAATGAAAGAAATAATAGGAATAGATAAAAACATTGATGCAGGACCAAAGTATCTTAAAAGTATTATGCATAAAGATGATTTTTGCAAATTTGAAGACTCCTTAAATAATTGTGTAAATAGTCAAAAAGAGCACTTTTGTAGTTATAGAATAATTAGACCCAATGATGGGAAAATGAAATATATTGATTGTAGAGGTGAATTAACAGATAATAATACTATTACGGGGACTATTCAAGATGTAAGTAAACAAAAACTATTACAACTAGAAAATGAGAAACAAGAGTCCATTATATATCAACAAAATAAAATGGCAACAATGGGAGAAATGATTGGAAATATTGCTCACCAATGGAAACAACCCCTAAGTCTAATTAGTATGGCAAATGGACTTATAAAGATAAATCAAGAAGATAATACCTTTAGCACAAAAGAAGAGTTAGATGCAGCTATAAAAAATATTGATAATGCTGTTAAACATTTGGCAACTACCATAGATGATTTTAGAAACTTTTTCAAGCCAGAAAAAAATGAAAAAAAGAAATTTAATCTTGCTTCTACAGTGGATAAGAGTTTAAGTTTAATAAGTTCTCAACTTCAATCAAAAGGTATTGAATTAGTTAAAGATATAAAAGATATAGAAATTTTCTCAATTGAGAACTACTTGATTCAGATTTTAATTAATATACTCAATAATGCAAAGGATGCATTAATTTCAAAAGATATAAAAAGAAAATTAATTTTTATAAATGTGAAAAAAGAGAATGAAAAAACAATAATAAATATCTATGATAATGCAGGGGGAATAGCAAAAGATATTATTAATAAAATATTTGAGCCCTATTTTACAACAAAAGAAAAAACAGGTGGAACGGGAATAGGGTTATATATGAGTCAAGATATTGCTATAAAAATACTTGATGGTCAAATTACTGCAAGCAATAAAGTGTACTCATATGAAAATGAAAAATATAAAGGTGCTTGCTTTACAATTACTTTATCTTAGAAAAAGTAGTAAAAAAAGTTTTATGAGGGAAATATAGATTCTAGTGGATAATTTTTTTCAAACTAATGATGGTTCAAATACTCTTTATTCAAAAAAGTATAATCAATATTTTCATGATATAAAAACTGGTGCTATTTTAGAATCTCTAACAAAACATGTTATTCCTGCTTTAAATTTTCATAAAAAAAAGAAAAAACTTAAAATTTTAGATATCTGCTTTGGTTTAGGATATAACACTCTTAGTACTATTTACTATCTTTTAGAAAATAATTTAGATATTAGTATTGAAATATTTTCTCCTGAGTTTGATTTAAAACTTATTAAATCTTTAGAAAATTTTAAATATCCAAAGGAGTTCGCAAATATCTTAGATATTATAAAAACCTTAGCAAAAACCCTTAAGTATGAAAATGAAAATATTAAAATTGAACTTTATATTGGAGATGCTAGAAAATATATTAAAACATTAGAAAATATAGATATTATTTATCAAGATGCTTTTTCTTCTGAGGTAAATAAAGAACTTTGGAGTGTTGAGTATTTTAAAGATATTTATAAATTATGTAATGAAAATACAATAATCACTACTTATTCAGTCTCTTCAAATATTAGATTGTCTATGTATGAAGCTGGTTTTGAAATTTATGAAATTAAACCTATAAAAAAGAAGCAAACAATAGCTTTTAAAACAAAACAAAACATAGAGGCTAAATATATAGATATGGAATTAAAAAAACAAAGAAATAAAGATGCAAAAGCATTACATGATTAAAGCTAAGCATTTTTAAATTTAAAAATCTTTTTATCTTCATAAATAATATGATTTACAATCCAAACATCCATATACTCTATAAGTTTTCTTTCAAAATCTATCATTTTTAAAGTGGGTAAAGTTTTTATAAAATCATTGACTTGTTTAATAATATTTTCATGTTGCATTATATGATTATGTAATCCAGGATAATTAATTTCTCGCATAAACTCTTCTTCATGCGTAAAATGAGTTTTCATAAAATCATATAATTCAGAAATTGTTTTTTTTAGATGATTTTTCATATTTAAATCATTATAAGATATAGCTTTTAATGCTAGGGAAAAAAGTGTTTTATGTTCCAAATCTAATAGTTTTGAACCAATTGTATAATCATCCTTCCATTTAAAGCACTCTTTTAATTGCTCCCTAGATTTATTGGCATGATAAATTTTTTTGTCCTCAAATAAGATATGAGGTAAGATATCTTTATGTAGTAAAATTGTTAATCTAGAAACAAGTTCATCTAAATCTTTAGTATTAATATATTTTATAAGATTATTTAGTTTATAAAGTATATCTTTATGTAATAACTTATGAACATTCAAATCAGAATAAGAAGTTAAAGACATAAAATCTTCTTCACTCTTATAATGAGTTTTTGCAAAAAGAACTAACTCTTTTAGAATTTTAATTATCATTTTGGAATCATTTTTATATTTATCTAAATCATTTGCAATTTCAAAAAATCTTTTATTTCCATTATCAATTTTTCCATTTCCAGTTGAAAATGCTTTTTCCCAATATACAACTTTATAATTATTTTTTCTAGAATTCATTTTAGACCTTATTCTTTTAATCAACTTTTATAACAGCCGAACCTCTCCTACTATCACTAGCACCATCCAAGTCTCCATTTACAGCCTGAACTCCTCCAAAAAATACATTTAAATCATCAAAATATTGAAGTTCATAATTTTTTTCTAATTCCATTTTTATAAATTCATTTATATCAGGCTCTAGACAAACTATATTTTTCTCAAAATGTATTCTTGGTGCATTTATACTCTCATATAAATTCATTTTATATTCAAGATTATTAATAATAGTTTCAGTGATTGCTGAACGAATCCTATTACTTCCTGCACTTCCAAGTATTAATTTTGGTCTTCCATTTTTAAGAACAGCAGTTGGTGCCATCATAGAAGGAAGTCTAATGCCTTCTTCCCAAGCAAACCAACCATGCGGATTTAAATCCTCTTCTCCCATCATATTATTTAACATAATTCCAGAACTTGAAATTACATGACCGCAACCTTCACCATTGGTTGTGGTAACTGAAACTGCATTTCCTTCTTCATCAATAACTGATAAATGAGTTGTATTTCCCCAAAGATTAAGCCTACTATGCATTGTTGTACAATAATTTTTAATAAGTCTATCATTTTCAAAAATTGTTTTTAATTTTTCATCATGTAAAAACTCATCCACATGTTCAGATCTAAAATCACTTGTTGTATTAAAAGCTTCAATCATTCCTTTTATGTATTCATAAGACCTAAATTCTTTTAAATCATAATTTTCTAAAAGTTTTAGTGCAAAAGCAATTAAAATTCCACCCCCACTTGGAGGAGGATTTGTTACAATTTCATAATCTTTATATCTAAAATCAATAGGCTCTCTTTTTATTACTTTATAATTTTTCAAGTCTTCTTTTAAAATCAAACCATCATTCTCTTTAGATATTTGTTCAATCTCATTAGCCACATGACCTTCATAAAATAGTTTTGCACCTTCTATAGCAAACTCTTCTAAAAAGTTTGCATACTGAGGATTTTTATATAAATGGGTTTCATCAATTAAGCTACCATCCTCAAGGCCATAGACATCCATTGAAGATTTTGTTGAAGTAAAAATTGGTTCTAAAAGTTTTACAAAACTCGCCTGCATAGATGATAAATAAACTCCTTCTCTTGCATATTTAACAGCAGGTTTTATCAATTCACTCATAGGCAAAGTACATTTATCTTTATAAACTTCTTCTATTCCACGAACTAATCCTGGAATCGCAATGGAGCCTGCTCCTATATGAAACTCCTGTATAGCTGCACCAAAATCCACATATATAGGATAAAATTCTGGTTCTTCTACTCTTTTTTTAGGAACTTCAACAAAAAAATCATAAAGCTCTGGTTTTTTATCTTTTTCAAGTCCTAATAAAAAACCTCCACCTCCTAAAGAAGTAAAAAGTGGTTCACAAATAGGTGCAGCTAACATTACTGCAATTGCGGCATCATAAGCATTACCTCCAAGTTTTAAAATATCAGCCCCAGCTTGAGCACTTCTTTTATCTCCTGCTGCTACTACACCTTTCATTTAAATACTCCTAATTCATCTATTTTTTTAAAACTCTTAGTTTTTTCATAAACATTAAACATCTCTTGAGATATACTTTTTTTAACAATTATTTCTTTTGCTTTTTTTATTGACTCTTTAGATAATAAAGAGTAATCATCTATTTTTTCTAGTAATGAAGTTAAGATACTTCTAATTTTTTTTGAGCCATTAATGGTAACCATTTCTCCATCCATAGAATATCTTGATGCACTCCACATATTTTGCTTTAAAACTTGCATTGGCATTTTTATTGGCTCTTCTATTTGAGATAATTTACATGTAGCTTTTATTAAATCTATTACTATTTCTAATCTATCAAAATCACATATAGCATCGCAAATACGGAACTCTAAAGTCTTAAGTTTACTTTGAATTCTTAAATCCCACCAAATATCTTTTGTACTATCTATAACATTTGATTTTTCTAAAAGTTCATATACATACTGCATATCTTCAAAGCTATTAAAATATTCTGGAATAGAGGATTTTGGTAACCTATCAAAAATTTTTGTTCTATATGAATGGATACCAGTATTTTTATTATTATAAAATAGAGAAGAAGCACTAAGAGCCACAAATAAAGGTAAATAATATATTGAATAATTGTAGGCTTTTAAAGCTTTATTGAAATCTTCAAAACCTATATGAATATGAGTGCCACATATTGAAAAATCCTCTAAAAGAACTTGATGCTCTTCATAAAGTTTTTCATATCTATTATTTGGATTAATTTTAATGTTTCTATGTTTTTGAGCTAAACATCCGCTAGCTTGAATACATAAATTTTTATTTTTTGCTACTTTTTTTAATTCATTAATAATCTCTTTTAAAAAATTTATTAATTTTTTATTTTCATTAAAGATAGGAGTATTAATTTCAATCATTGAAGCTAAAAATTCACTAGTTAAATTTTTTTTATATTTTGCAGAAATATTTGAAAGAATGTAGCTATACTCATTAGAAGGAATTAAGTCAAATCTACTTAAAATTCGTAGTTCTAATTCCAATCCTAAAGTAAAATGTTTACCATTACTAAACTTTTCAAACTTCATAATTAATCCAATTTTTGATAATCTGAATTATTATACAACTATCTAACTTACATATTTAATATGCAAATTAGTTATTACTATAATTATCTAATATATAAATATTGGATGGTGGATGTTACTCTTCTATAACTAAATTATTTAAGATATATTTTTCTAAATCTTTTTTTGGGATTTCTTCTTTTATAGCTTTTTGATATATCTCTTCAATTTTATGATTATACTCTTCATATGAGAAGTATGGGAATCTTAACTTCCAAGATTTTTTAATCTGTCTTAGTGTAATTATATCTCTCATTTTTGCTCTAAAAAAGTTAAAACCAATAAAAATAATTGCTGTTACAATCATTGCACCAATAATAGAAATATGAGAATCAATTCCAGCTAGTGGCTTATGTGTTAGTAAAGAAATAGGAATAAGAATTGCAAGAACTATTATTATATAAACTATATATGCACGTGTCAATTTCAATCTAAATCCTAATTTAGAAGGATCAGCATGCATTCCTTCATTGTATTGCCTATTAGCATCTAGTAAATCTCTTAACAACAATGGTTGCTTGGATAAGATATAAATATAATCTAAAATTTTATCAGTTAATGTCTTTTCTTGTTGCATTGTTTATCCTATAAATTATTAAAATGTATTTTATCAAAATAAAGATAACAATGTCTTAATTCAATAAATAAAAAAAGCTATTTCTTTTTCACTTTTATTGTAAATAAAGCTCCAGAATTTTCATTTCTTACATTTATGTAGCCACTCATATTTCTTTCAATTATATTTTTTGACATATAAAGACCTATTCCTGTGCCTTGAGTTTTATGCCTTGTTGTAAAATATGGTTCAAATATTTTTTCTATAATATCTTCACTAACTCCTCTGGCATTATCTTGGATTTTTATAATTGCAAAATTATCTCCAGTTTTTATTTCAATATTTATTTCAGGTTTTTCTATTTCTCTTTCAATTAAAATATCTTTTGCATTACTTAAAACATTTAAAATAACTTGGGAGTATTCATTTTTATAACCAAAAACTAAAGAGTCCTCTATTACATTAATTGTTGTTATAATATTATGATATTTTAATGAAGATTCTAAGATAAAATATGCTTCACGACAAGCGTTTTCAACAGAAAACTCTTCTTTTTCTCCTTGAGGTTTAAAGAAATTTTGAAAATCTGAAATTGTTTGAGACATATATGATGTAAGAGTATTTACTTCTTTCATTTTTTTACTTAAATACTCTTTTGTAAATTTATCAAAATCATAAGTTACTTTCATATTCATATGAATTGCAGAAATTTGGGCAAGAGGTTGTCTCCATTGATGAGCTATATTTCCAATCATTTCACCCATTGAAGCTAATTTACTTTGCTGTATCAAAATCTGTTCTTGTTCTAATCTTTTGTCAATTTGTTCTTTTACTTGAAATTCTAAATTATCAATCATATTATTCATCATTGTTTTTAATTCATTTAATGCTTCATGATTACTATTTTTTGTAAGTCTTGAACTTAAATTTCCACCTTTTAACTCTTCTAATACTTTAGTGGCATTTTTAATTAATTCTTCATTTTTCTGAATATTCTCTTGAACGTCTGATACATTTTTATTTATCATTTGTGCCATTTGATAAAACTCATCTTTAGAATTTATCTCTATTTTTATAATTTTTTCTTTTTTATTATGTAAATAATCAAAAAAGTTTGTTAATCCTTCTTGTACAATATTTATTGATTTTATTATATTACTTGTAATTAACCAACCAATTAAGGTTGATAAAATAAGTACAATCACTATTATCATTAAAATTTCAAATTTAATTTCTTTTGCTTCTTTTGCAGCTTTTTCATAAGCAACTGTTGAATTATTTAAAAAATTACTTTGTATAGCTAATAAGTTTTCTAATAAAAAATTAAATTGTTTTCTACTTAAAGTAGTTACATTTACATAAGCGCCCTCTTCAAACTCTTCTTCAATATATTTTTTTGTATTTTTATTAGTTTCTTTATAATTTTCCCAATCTAAAGAAACACTTTGATTTTCTAATTTTATAAACTCTTTCTCAAGATTGTTTGAAAGTAAATCCATATTTTTTTGTATATTTTCTCTTATTTTATTATTTGGTGCCATTACAAGAGATTGGGTAAGTTCTCTTAATTTATATAAAGGCGTAATTATTTTATCTTGCATTAATAATACTGTTTGAGATTTACTATGTACAACTTTTAATGTTTCTTTGTTATGTTCACTAATGCTTATTGATTTATAAGATAAAATAGCAATTGAGATACACAAAATAAGAAAAAGTATTCCAAGTTTGACTTTAATATTTATATTAGTTAATTTCATTTTTAAATCTTTGTGTTTTAATTGGTGTATATAATTTCTTTGGGTACTCTTTATTTTCTCTTATTGACCAATGATCTTTAGTAAGTTCAACTTTCCAAAGAGGAATAATTCCTCCCGCATAAGGTTCAATAATAATTTCTTTATTAACAGCAAGAACTTTATTAGGAGAAGGAACTCTTAATGTATAAGCCTTATTTCTAGCTCTATTAAGTATCTTCTCAATTATTTTCTCATATTCAAGTGAATTAATTTTTGTCTCAAAAAATTTATTTATTAGGATATTCATTACCTCATCATTTTTTATTGTTGACCAAGGAGAATCATTTTCATAAATAAAAAATACTGTCCAAGGATTTTGATAATACCAATCATCATTTCCCCAAATAAGTAAATCCCAATTCTTACTATTTTTTGAAGCTCTTGTATTTAAAAGCTGTCCATAAATATCTCTTTCACTACGAGTAATTGTATATTTAAATTTAACACCATATTTTTTTAATTGATACTCAATGCCTTTAAATAAGAACATAAACCTATCTTGCGTAAAAACATTTAATTCTAATCCATTTAATAAACTTTTTTTCTTTTCTTCACTAAAATTGAATTTTTTATACTCATTTTTATTTGCAATTCTTCCTACTTCTTTATAGTTAATTGAAGCAGAGAAAGGAGATACTTTTCCTTCTCTTTTATATACAAAATTTAAAAGATTTTCTTGATTTATAGCTTCATTTAATGCAATTCTTACATCTTCGTTTATAAGTTTTTTATTCCCATTAATTAAATTAAAAAAAATAGTAAAATTATTGGTTGATTCTTTTATTATAAGTTTCGAATATTTGGACATTAAAACATCAATTTTTTTATTAAAAGGAATTGGCATCATATCAAGTTGTCCTTCATTGTTAACAATTGATTCTAAGGCTTTATTTACATCAAGTTGTGTATAAACAGTTATTTTTTTGATTTTAGGAAACTCTTTATTCCAATAATAAGGATTAGCTTCAAGTTCAACTTTTGAAGTTTGTTTTTCACCTAAAACAAAACCACTTTTTAGAATATATGGACCCATTCCATATGCACCTGCTGCCACATTTGAAGAACCTGTCTGTCCACCTTTTGGTTTATATTTATCTAAGTATTCATCTGAATAAAAATATACTCTTGCTAAATCAAATAAAAACATTTCATATTTTTTATTTAATGTTAATTTTAATTTATATTCATTAACTTTTTCTATTTCAAATCCAACCTTATCAATATTTGTATAAAGTATTGGATATTTTTTAAAACGTTCTAAATTTCTAATTATATTATCAATTGTACAAATTGAACCATCTTGAAATTTTAAATTTTTTCGTATTTCAAATATATAAGTATAATCATCAATTCGTATATGAGATTTTGCAATATCATATTCCCAGCCTCTTTTATTATCAATAGAGCGAATAAGTCCTGAGTTAATTGTTTTTGATACATAAGAGTAGGGAATAGAAGGAATAAAAATATTTATATGTGATTTTTCATGCATAGGTTTTGCAAGTTTTAATTTAGCTTTATCTTCTATAAATGCATCAGCACTTAAAAAATTAAATATAAAAAAAAATAAAAGTATTATTCTATACAAGTCTGTATCCTACTCCAGATAAATTAAAAATCAAATCTGTTGGAAGTTTTTTCCGTAGATTCCTAACTAGTGATCGTAATGCACTATCAGTCATTACATCATCACCCCAAACTTTTTCTTGTAACTCATCATAATTTACGATTCTATTTTGATTTGAAATTAATACTTCTAAAAATATAATTTCTTTTCTATTTAATATAATATTTTCACATTTATATTTTAACTCTTTTGTATCATAATCATACATATAATCTTTATCAACTTTTAATAAAACTTTTTTATTTGAATCTAAAACTTGTACACATTTATCCAAAGTTTCAAATAAATCATCAATATCTACTGGTTTTACAATATATTTTTCCATATGCAATTCAACAGCCTCTAGCAAATACTCTTTATCCGTATGTGCTGTTATCATAACTATAGGAATATTTCTATTTTCACTTCTAATTTTTTTAACAAATTCAATACCATTTACATTTGGCATATGAATATCACTTAGAATAATGTCAGGATTTTTTTCTTTATATATTTCATAAGCTTCTTTACCATCCTGGGCTTCATAAACCTCTTTTGTATAATATCTTAATGAATCTGCTATATTTTTTCTAATGCCTATTTCATCTTCAGCATAAAGAATTGTCATATTTTTTAACTTATCATAAAAATCTGCATTCACAACAACTCCTTAGTCTTTTTTCTTATTTTATCAATTGAAGAGTAAATTTTACCTATTTTACTCTTCTTCTTTTATAATACCATCTGAGGCAAATGTTTTTAAATATCTTAAAATAATAATCTCTTCTTCAGGTGTAGGTTGAGCAAAACCTTTCATACTTCCGTATAAACCTTCCCATTCAAGCATTGTATGATGTCCAATCTCTGGTGAAGCATGACATTGAGAACATTTTTCTAAAAAAAGTTCTTCTTTTTCTTCCCATGCATCATAATAATCTTCAACTAAAATATCATTTGAAATATTTAAAGTTAATAATACTTCTTGAACATCCCCATCATTTATAACTTTTACTATAGATTCATCATTTACTACTGCAACTTCTAAAGATAGGTTTTTTGTTGCATATACCGTTTTGTCACCTTTTGTTCTGAAGCCTTTAAGTTGTGAAATACTTTCTTCTTGTTCTAGTACCACTCCTTGATGTACACTTACTTTATCTTCACTGTAATCTTCTGCTAAATAAACAGTTGAAGCACTAAGACTTAGTGCTCCAATTGTTAATGCAAGAAGAGAAGTTAATTTTTTAATTGTATTTCTCATCTTAAATCCTTTTTTCTTTTTTAAGTTAATTTATATTGTAATTTTTGGTGAAATTGCCATATCATTTGGTTTTACTTCACCTTTATATGCTTTTATTGCAACTAATGTTGTATTTACAGAAGTTGCTTGCGCCATATTTGATGTTGGTCTTGAAGATGTTAATACATTCACATGACCATTATTACATAAAGAGTTTTTCTCTTTTGGATTAACTGGCATATACCAAGCACCCTCTTCAATTGCAGCAACACCTGCTCTAATATCTTCAGTTACAACAGCACCTGCTAATATTCTTCCTCTATTATTATAAACTTCTACTATTTCACCATCTTTGATACCATATTTTTTAGCATCAACAGGATTAATTCTAATTGGTTCTCTACCATTTACTTTATGGAATCTAGAAACCCAAGTATTGTCTAACTGAGAGTGAATTCTATAAGTTGGATGTGGAGAAACTAAGTGCAATGGAAACTCTTTAGCTTCTTTACTTCCTAAATATTCTGCTGGTTCAAACCAAGTTAAATGTCCTTTGAAATCCTCGTATCCAAATTTTTCAAATTTATCTAAATAGATTTGAATTTTTCCAGATTCTGTTTTAAGTGCATTTTTAACAGGATCTTTTCTAAAGCTTGAATGTCTTACATACTTATAAGCTTCTGCTGGAATTTCATATTTTACATAACCTTTTTCCCAAAACTCTTCAAAAGAAACAGTTTTAGAAGCATCAGTTTTTGCATATAAATATTTAATCCAATCCATTTGTGTTTTATTTTTAGTGAATTTTTTATGCTCTTTTTTACCAATTCTTTGTGCAATTGCTGCATAAATTTCATAATCATCTCTTGCTTCATATAATGGCTCAATTACTTTTCTCATTGCATATACATAATCTTGAGAGTATGAACCACCAAATGTTAAGTCATCTCTTTCAAAAGTAGTAGTTGAAGGGAAAACTACATCTGCCATTCTAGCTGTTGATGTCCACCATGGTTCATGAACAACTACCATTTCTGGTTTTTTCATAGCTTCAACTAACTCATTTGTATCAGGATGGTGACCAACTACATTTGCTCCACAAATGTACATTACATCAATTTTATTATATGTAAGAGGTGTTCCTTTATACTCAATAGTTTTCCCTGGGTTTAATAACATATCAGAGATTCTAGATGCAGGAACAAAATCTTTAACTTTTCCTTTTCCTTGAGAAAGTCCTGGAACAATTTTTTTACCAGATCTTGCTTGCCCACCACCTGCATAATGCATAGAGAAACCAAAACCTTGGCCTGGAAGACCAATTTGTCCAATCATTGAAGCTAAAGTAATAATACCCCAGTCAGCTTGTTCACCATGATGAGCTCTTTGATTTGCCCAGTTTCCTGAAAGGAATGTTTTTTTAGATACAAATAATTCTGCTAATTCTTTGATTTTTGAAGCAGGAACTTCAGTAATTTTTGCTGCCCATTCAGGAGTTTTTGCAACGCCATCACTTTTTCCTAAAAGGTAAGGTAAAAATTTATCAAAACCATCAGTATATTTTTCTACAAAACCTTTATCATATTTTCCTGTTTTATATAAGTGATTCATCATACCTAACATTAAAGCAACATCAGTATTAGGTCTAATTTTAATCTCTTCAGCTCCAAAGAATTTAGATGATTGCGTTGAAATTGGATCAATTGAGATAAATTTAATACCAGCTTCTTTATATTTTTTAAAGTAGTCATCATTTTTTCTATTTGCAACTGCAAAATCAATTTTATTATCTTTTAACCAATCACATCCCCAAAGTACAATTACTTCTGAGTTTTCAATAAATTGTTCATGTGCTGTTTGTAAAGAATAAACTTCCATATCTCCAACTAAATATGGATTAACTTGTCCAGCAGCTCCATTTGAGTATTCACCATTAGTTCTAACAGCTCCACCAATTGAGTTAAAGAATCTACCTGTTAATACATTTGATCTAGAAACTCGTCCAGGATGTCCCCATCCACCATATGAACCATTATAAATATTTTTATTTGGTGTATCTTTTAGTTTTTTAGCAACTAAATCAAGAGCTTCATCCCATGATACTCTTACAAACTCATCATTTCCTCTTAACTCTTTATTATTAGCTTTACCTTCTAAAAAAGATCTTCTTACAACTGGATATTTAATTCTACTTGGAGAATATACTCTATCAATAAGTGCTTTTGTTAATACAGTAGGCCCTGCATCTGATTCTTGTGGTTCTAAATCATATACTTTACCATTTTGTACTTTTGCAAAAAATGCTCCAAAGTGAGTTGCGTGTGGAATTTTTCTAGTTATATCTAAGCTTCCTAATGGATTTGCATTAAGAGCTGATGCTCCAACAACTGTCGCAGTAGCGGCACTACCTTTTAAAAAGTTTCTTCTTGAAAGTTTCATTTTATATCCTTTTCATACTTTATGCCGAAATTGTAATATGAAATAATCGAAAAAAAATCGAATAAGTGAAAAAAGACATTTTTTTTAAAAATAAATTATAAAAATGCCTTAAATATGGGAATTCGATTTTTTTTCGATTTTTTATAACTTTTTTTCGATTTTCTCAAGATTTTTTTTCGATTTTATTCTTTTACAATTCCCTCACAAAAATAAGACAACTCGCATATCTTGTTTTAAAAATACAAAGGACAAAAAATGAGAAACTTAAAATTAAGCATAATTGCATCGTTAGCAATCGGAGTGTGTACAGTTACAAATGCATCTTCTTTAGAAGAGGCTTTAACAAGTGGTAAAGTAAGCGCAGAGTTTACAGCAACATATGAGAATAGAGATATGGACAATGAAGTATCTAATTATTATCAAAATACAGCCTATGCCGTTGGTTCATTTGCTTTAGGATATGAAACTGCTGTGTGGAATGGATTAAGTCTAAATGCTAAATTTAGAGCATATACTACTTTATTTGAAGACGATAACAATTCAACAACATCTAAAGGATCAGGTGATGCATCTGAAAGATTTTGGGAAACGGGTGATAATGATGACGTTGATTTTGAATCACTTTTTATTGAATATGGAAGTGAAAATGTATCTGTAAAAGCTGGTAGACAAGCTTTAAATACAATATGGCTAAATAAAACGCATGATGCTCTTAACGCAAATTTTAAGTTTGGGGAAACAAATGTAGAAGCAATTTGGACAAGAAGAATGGGAAGAGTTACATCTAGAGACTATAGACCTTTAAGCGCTTCTGATGGAGTATTTTTAAATAAAGTAGATCCTAGTAAAGGTGTATATAAATTAGGATTATCTCATGATTTAGGGGAAATTGATTTAAAAGCATTCTATTTAACAGCACCTGATGATAGAGATTTAATTGGTGGTCAACTTGCATATGATAATGGAACATTTGGAGCATCTGCACAATATACTGCATATAAACCTGAGGATTCAAGTGATGAAGATGGTTCACATACAGAGTTAAAAGCATTTTATAAAGTTGCTGGATATACAGCAACACTTGCACATTTAATTACTACAGACTCATTTAGTCACTTTGGAATGGGTACAACTAATGCAATGGAAGAGGGAGATAAAATCTATACTCATGATGCAAAAACAACATATGTAAAAATTAACAAAAGATTTGGTGACTTAAGTGCAACACTTATTTCAGGAATCACTGACTATGATGATAATACAAATAATGATTACTCTCAAACAGAAACAACAGTGTGGTTAGGATATCCAATTGCTAAAAATTTAAAAGGAAATTTAGGTTATACATTTGTTGATGCAGACAATGATGATACAGATGAAACTGATTTAAATCAATTAAACTTAACACTAGTTTACTCTTTCTAAAACCTTTAAAACCTCTCTTTTGGGAGGTTTTAATTTATATGCTAAAGCTGCCAATTTATATTTAAAAAATCTTCGATTTGTTCTCCTAGGTTTTGTATGGCAGCTTTATCATGTAAATCCACTCTCTTAATATAATATCTACTTAACCAATTATTAACTATACTTTTACAAGCTTCAAAAAAAAGGAAATAGGTGAAAACCATAATATTACTTATATTTATTTTTTTCACTACTGTACTTTTTGCTAATCAAGACCTAAAAAAAGTATCTCTTCAATTTATGTGGCATGATCAATTTGAATTTGCAGGTTTTTATATGGCAAAAGAAAAAGGCTATTATCAAGCTCTCGGATTAGATGTTGAATTTAAAAAATTTTCAATTAATAAAAATATAACAAATATTGTAACAAGTGGAGAGGCAAACTTTGGAATAAGTTCTACTTCTTTATTGATAGATAAGGCAAAGGGAAAAGATATCGTTTTACTAGGTACAGTATTCCAATCCTCACCTCTTGTTTTACTTGGTCTAAAAAGAGATGATTTAAAAACTATAAATAATATAAAAAATAAAAAAATCATGATGACTGATGCTCAACAATATTTTGCAACACTTCAAGCGATGTTGGCAAGTAAAAAAATTACTTTAAATGATTTTCAATCTATAAAACATAGTTTTAATGTTGAAGATTTAATTAATAAAAAAACTGATTTAATGGTAGCTTATACAACAAATGAAGCTTATGTATTAAAAGAAAAAGGTTATGGAGTACAAATATTTCATCCAAAAGATTATGGCTTTGACTTTTACGAAGAGATAATTTTCACTTCTAATAAGTTTGCAAAACAAAATCCAAAAATAGTAGAAGATTTTTATAAAGCAACTGTTCTGGGATGGAATTATGCTTTTGAAAATATTAAAGAAACATCAAAGCTTGTATTTAAAAAATACAATCCAAGAAATAAGAGTTTAAAAAGTCTAATGTATGAAGCACAAGAGATGAAAAAATTAGCCTATACAAAAGATAATAAATTTGGAATAATAGAAGAAGAGAGAATTAAACTAATAGAGAATAGTTATAGAGTTTTAGGGCTTTTAAAAAATGAACTTAATATAGATGAACTTTTATATTTTTCAGAAAATAAAATTAATCTAAATGAAAAAGAGGAAAAATACTTAAATAGTAAAAAATTTATATCAATGTGTATTGATCCTGATTGGATGCCTTTTGAAAGGTATGAAGAGGGAAAACATATAGGAATAACTAGTGATTACTTTAAAATCTTAGAAAAAAATCTTCAAATACCAATAAAACCTATTAAAACAAAAACTTGGAATGAAACATTAAACTTTATTAAACAAGGGAAATGCGATATTCTTTCTTTAGCAATGAAAACACCTTCAAGAGAAAAATACTTAAACTTTACAAAACCATATATTAACTCTTCTTTAGTTGTTTCAACAAAAATAGGAACTCCTTTTATAGAAGATATAAATCAATTAGAAAATAAAAGAATTGGTATTACAAAAGGGTATGCTCAAGGGGAAGTATTAAGAGCCAAGTATCCAAATATCAATTTTGTAAATGTGGAAAATATCCATGAGGGTTTAAAAAAAGTAGAAAACCATACCCTTGATGGTTATATTGATGCACGTACAAGTATTGCTTATGAAATTCAAAGAGATTATGTGGGCAAATTAAAAATTTCTACTAAATTTGATGAAAAATGGGAATTAGGAATTGCTTCAAGAAAAGATATTCCAATATTAAATTCTATATTTAATAAGGCAATAAATACTATTCCCCAAGAAGAAACAAAAAAAATTATAAACAGTTGGATCTTGCTTAATTTACAAAAAAATTTTAATGATAAATTATTTTATCAACTCCTTGGTATTATTTCCATTTTTATGATTATATTAGCAGGGTTTTACAGACAGTATGTTTTAAAAGAAGCGAACAAAGAACTTAATAAAAAAATAGAAGAAGAGATTATAAAAAGTAATCAACAGCAACAAATGTTAGCACAACATACAAAAAAAGCTGCGATGGGTGAAATGTTAGAAAATATAGCTCATCAATGGAGACAACCCTTATCTGTAATTTCAGTAGCAGCTTCAGGTATAAAAATGAAAAAAGAGTTTGATATATTAACTGATAAAGAGTTAATAGAATCTGCTGATTCTATTAATAAAAGTGCTCAGTTTTTATCAAAAACTATTGATGATTTTAGAAACTTTTATAGTGAGAGTAAAGACTTACACAAATTTAATATTGCAGATGCAGTTGAAAAATCCTTAGAACTTTTTGGAATGAAGTTTCATCAAGATAATATAAAAGTAATAAAAAATCTTGCAGATTTTACAATAGAGAATCTTGAAAATGAACTTATTCAGGTAATTATTAATATTCTTAATAATGCAAAAGATGCTTTAGAGACTAGTAATGAAAAGAAAATTATTTTTATTGATACATATTCTTTAAATGATACTGTGATTATAAAAATCAAAGATACTGCTCATGGAATTCCAGAAGAGTTAATGAATAAGATATTTGAACCCTATTTTACAACGAAGCATAAAGCACAAGGCACAGGAATTGGTCTTTATATGAGTGAACAAATTATTACAAAACACATGCATGGAACATTAGAAGTTGAAAATAAACACTTTACATATGAAAAACATGATTTTAAAGGTGCTGTATTTACAATAAATCTGCCAGTAAAATTATAATATAATATAAAAAATATTTGGGAAGCTTATGAACAATAAAATTTTAAAAGAAGTTAATAAACTTGTAAAAATAAACTCTTTAACTAGAACGTATATAGAAGGTGTAAATTTATATAAAACTACAACTTTTCTACCTAGAACTCCTTTGACTTATGATTTTTGTTTGGTTTTTGTTTTACAAGGTAAAAAGATAGGTTATCTTCCAAATAAAAAATTTGAATATGACTCTAAAAACTACTTAGTAGTACCAACTACTCTTCCTTTTGAGTGTGAAACTTATGCCTCTAAAGAAGAACCATATACATGTATTTTAATAGATATTAAAAAAGAAGTTATGTATGAAATAATTTCATCTCTTTCTAAAGAAGAATCAAAAAAATGTAAATCTGTGCAAATGGCAATTTTCCAAGATAAAGTTACACAGGATTTAGAAAACTCTATTTACAGACTATTAAAAGTATTACAATCAAAAGTGGAATCAGATATTTTAGGTTCATCAATTTTAAAAGAGATATTTTATAGAATTGCAATTGGAGAAAATGCACACTTTTTGCATAAAATGTTTTTAGAAAATAAAATGGAAGCAAAGATGACAAGAGCATTAAGAACTATTCATAATCAATATAATGAGCATCTTGATATTCCAACTTTGGCTAAAGAGGAAGATATGAGTACTTCATCTTTTCATACACATTTTAAAAAAGTTACAAGTTTAAGTCCTCTACAATATATTAAAAAAATACGATTAAATAAAGCAAAAGATTTATTAACAAGAGATAATTTGCAAGTGAATGAAACAGCTTATGCCACAGGATATGAGAGTAGTTCACAGTTTTCTAAAGATTTTAAAAGTTATTATGGATATCCACCAAAAGAGGCAAAAGCCTCTTTTGAGATTGCTTAAATTTTAACTAAATTTATTGCATAGCCATTTTAAGAATTTTTTCTGAAACTTCTAAAGTGATATTTTGATTTTCACCTAAAGCTGTCATTCCATGAGCTTCTAAAGAGGGAATTACATTCTCAATAACCTTATCATCAACTCTTTCATAATCATTTAAATTTGTAGTAACACCTACGCTTTGATACATTTTTTCAATAGCTACAATCACAGCTTCATTATCATTTTTAATTCCGAAAACATTCTCACCCATTTGTGATAATTTTTCTTTTTTATCTTCAATCATAACTCTTAATAAAGAGGGTTGAACTACGGCTAAACTTTGGGCATGGTCAACTCCATAAAATGCTGTTAACTCATGTCCTATCATATGTGTTGCCCAATCTTGTGCTACACCAGAACCTATAAATCCATTTAAGGCTTGATTTGCAAGTAGCATTAAGTTTTCTTGCCAAACTAAATCTTTTCTATTTTCCCAATCACTTGCTAGATTTACTAAACCTTTTAATATAGTTTCAGAATAACCATCATGAAGTAAAGATGTATTTGGACATGTTAAATACTGCTCACAAGTGTGAACAAAAGCATCAACTAAGCCATTAGCTAATTGTCTATCCGAAAGTGTAACCATAACACTTGGATCTAAAACAGCAAATTTTGGGAAAGATAAAGGTGAATGAAAAAATCTTTTTTCACTTGTTTCTTTTTTTGATATAACAGCAGAAGAATTTGATTCGCTTCCTGTTGCAGGTAGAGTTAAAATAGCTCCTAAAGGTAGAGCTTTTTCAACTTGTGCACTTCCATCTAAAAAGTCCCATGCATCTCCATCATATAATGAAGCTGCAATTAAATATTTACAACCATCAATTACAGAACCACCTCCAACTGCTAAAACAAAATCAACATTATTTTCTCTAACTACTTTAACTGCTTTATTCATAGTTTCATAACTTGGATTTGCTTCAACACCTGAAAACTCAAGCCAATCATAATCTTCTAAAGCAGCACTTACTTGTTCATATACTCCATTTTGTTTAATTGATCCACCACCATAAACTACTAATATTTTATTATCTTTATTTAAATGCTTTACAATTGAAGCAATTTGACCTTTCCCAAAGTGAATTATAGTTGGGTTTGAATAATCATATACTAAACTCATTTATTTATTTCCTTTTTATTTTAAATCTATATTTAATTATATGTATTATAGAAGAAATTTATACTGATTTGAATATCTAATCCTTTAAATTATATGTCAATTTCTACAAATTGTACTTTTAACAAAAATAGTAGTAAAATCTAACTATGAAACTTTTATGGATTCTTATTTTTTTTATTATTCTAATTTGGTCTGGAATCAATCCAAAAGATCAATTTACTTGGGTCTTAGAAATATTGCCTGCAATAATTGGTTTTTTCATCTTAGCTTTTACTTACAATAGTTTTAGATTTACACCTTTAGTCTATTCTCTTATACTAATTCATTGCATTATTTTAATGATTGGTGCTCATTATACATATGCAGAAGTTCCACTATTTGATATGATTAAAGAATTCTTAAATCAAGATAGAAATAATTATGACAAAATAGGACATTTTGCCCAAGGATTTGTTCCTGCACTAATAAGTAGAGAAGTACTAATTAGAAAAAATATTATCACATATAATAGATGGCGTAATTTTTTTATTATATGTTTTTGTTTAGCCCTTTCCGCTTTTTATGAACTTCTTGAATGGTGGGTTGCTCTATTAAGCGGCGAAGAAGCAGAAGCATTTTTAGGAACTCAAGGATATATTTGGGATACTCAAAGTGACATGGCTTTAGCACTTTTAGG
>JBFHGG010000030.1:0-29484 GCA_041583235.1 Halarcobacter sp. | reverse complement strand
ATTATCTTAGAAAATAAAGAGGGATGTTATCAAATTGTAAACAATTTTGGATATAATGAGTATAAATCAAGACTTTCATAAGGGCAATCATAATGATAGGACAAGATAGAGATATTATTTCAGAAGAGTTTGAAGATGAAGAAGAGATAGATACTCATGAGAATATAAAACATATAGGTAAAGATTCAAAAAGAGAAAGAATTGAATTTAAAGAAAAAGGTAATAAAGTTCAAATCTGGGTTAAGAAAGAGACCTTAGAATATGAAAAAGAGTTAACAAAACTTCAAATTGAATTATTAAAATTTCAAAATTATGTAAAAGAAAAAGGACTTAAAGTCCTTATGATATTTGAAGGAAGAGATGCTGCTGGAAAAGGTGGTGCAATAAAAAGAATAACTGAACACTTAAACCCAAGAGGGGCAAGAGTTGTTGCTTTAGAAAAACCAAGTGATATTGAAAAAACGCAATGGTACTTTCAAAGATATACAAAACATTTACCAAGTGCTGGTGAAATTGTATTATTTGATAGATCTTGGTACAACAGAGCAGGAGTTGAACCTGTTATGGGATTTTGTTCATCTGAAGAACATCATGAATTTTTAAGAGAAGTTCCCGAATTTGAGAATATGCTTGTAAAATCTGGAATTATTTTAATGAAATATTATGTATCAGTTTCAAAAAAAGAACAGGCTAGAAGATTTAAAAAAAGAGAAATAGATCCTTTAAAACAGTATAAATTATCTCCCGTAGATAAAGAATCTCAAAAACTTTGGGATAAATATACTATTGCAAAATTTTCTATGTTAATGGCTTCTAATACTGATGTCTCCCCATGGACTATAGTTAAAAGTGACAATAAAAAGAAAGCAAGAATCAATTGTATTAAGCATATTTTATCCCATGTTAAATATCCTAATAAGATAAAAAATAAAGATTTAAAAACAAATAATAAGATAATAATTAGTGGTGCTCAAGAACTTGAGGTTATGGAGCATGAAAATAAATTTGCAAAGGCATAATTAAAATGAATTTAAGAGATTTTGAGAAGACAAATTATAGTGGCTTATATATTTCAAAAGTTACTCATCCAGCTTTTGGCAGAAAATATATAGCAAGATTTCAATATGAAAAAAAAAGATATGTTAAAGTATTAGGTTATACAAAAAAAGATAATCTTACAAAAAAAACTGCATTAACATTAATGCAAAAATTTAAAGATTCTATTGTAGTAAGTAAAGAACCACAAAGAAGAAATGAAAATATATCAAATAATAACATGAAAATTGATGAAGAAAAATATAAAAAATTATTAGATGAAAATAAAGCACTTAAGGCAATTTTAGGTGATTTTAAAAATGTAGAACCATCAGTTTTACATGATGGAATACAAAAAGTATATGATTTAGAAGAGTTAAAAAATTATCAAATAGAATTAATTAAACTTCAAAACTATTTAGAAGCTGAAAATAAAAGAATGATCATTCTTTTTGAAGGAAGAGATGCTTCAGGAAAAGGTGGTGCTATTCGTCGAATTACAAGATATATGAATAATAAACACTATAGAATAGTTGCTCTTGGTAAACCAACTGAAACACAAAGAAATCAATGGTTTTTTCAAAGATATATTCAGCATTTTCCAACAGGTGGAGAAGCAGTTTTATTTGATAGATCATGGTATAACAGAGCTATGGTAGAGCCTATTTTTGGCTTTTGTACTAAAGAAGAACATGAAATATTTATGGAAGATGTTGTGAATTTTGAGCAAGATTTAGTTAGACAAGGAATGATTCTTATTAAATTATATTTCTCTGTTTCAAAAGATGAACAAAAAAGAAGATTTGATAGAAGAATTAATGATCCTCTAAGACATTGGAAGTTTTCAGAAGTAGATATGCAAGCACAAGATTTATGGTCAGAGTTCTCTGAAAAAAAATATGAAATGCTAAGACGAACCTCTTCAAGATCCGCTCCTTGGCATGTAGTAAGAAGTAATGATAAACATAAAGCTAGACTTGAAGCTATGAAGATTATTTTAAATTCTGTTGATTATGATGGACGAAATTATGCTTTAAATTTTGAAGCAGATGAGGAAGTTAATATTTCTGTTCAAAAAGAGTTAATGCAAATGAGAAAATCAGCTAATTACTAACTCTTTTTTAATATAGTCAAGATTAGTTCTTGACTATATTCTTAACTTGCATTTTACCAAGGATTTGATGAAGCGTCTTCCTTATGTGTTTGGGCTTTTTTTAGAAGTACAGAAGTTTTTTTATTTTGAATTTTATCTAACCATTTTTTCTCTTCTAAATCAGATATTTCTTGAGGTTTTATTTTTTCTTGCTTTTTTGAGTTATTCTCTTTATTTTTCTTATTAGTATTTTTGTTTTCTTCTTTTTTTGAAGTATCATTTTTTTTATCTTGTTTTTTATTGTCTCCTTCGTTTTTCTCTTCTTTCTCTTTACTTTTTGAATCTTGCTTTTCTTCATTTTTATTTTTATTTTTTTCTTCTTTTTTATCATTTTCTTTTTTATCATTTTTCTTATTTTTTTGATTCTTTTGATTCTTTTGATTCTTTTGATTTTTAATTTCATCAAGTATTTTTTGAACAGTCTCTAGGTTTTCTCTAGTCTCTTTATCTGCTTTAATTTTTAATGCATTTTCATACATTTTTTTTGCATTTTCTAAATCATTTAATTTAACATATGAATTTCCCATATTATGAAGTTTTTTAGATTCTAAGTTTTTATCTGAGGTAAGAACATTTTTATATTGATTTAAAGCTTCTTTATATTTTTTCTCTTTATAAAGTGAATTTGCAAGATTATATTTAGCTTCAGGTGTATTTGCTACTTTCTTGTAGTTTTTACTTGCTTCTCTATACTGATCATTTTTATACAATGAATTTGCTTTATCAATAGTTTGAAAATCAAATTCAAGGGCGTTTAAATCTTGTGAAATATTTAATAAAACAACTAAACTAAGACTATTTATTACTTTTTTTCTAGTAAATTTAGGTAATGAAGAAAAAGCAATAAACAGAATAATAAGAGCTAAGCCTAAAGGATAATAAAATAGTTCAGTATATGTTTTAAACTTCTTAGACTCTAACTCTTTTTTAGAAGATTTTTTATCAATGTCATTAAGTATTTGTTTTATATCATCATTAGAAATTGAAAAGTTTATATATCCTCCATTTGTATTAAGTGCTAATTTTTTTATATTTTCATTTAATGCAACAGTTACAATTGAACCATCTTTATTTGTTAAAAACTTACCATCTTCTAGTTTTATAGGAGAAGCTTTTTTTGTTGCAAGTGCTATTGTATAAACATTAATTTTATTTTTATTTGCATAATCAATCTCTTCTTCATATGTGTTATTATTTCCTCCATCACTTAAAAGAATTAAATTCTTATTATTAAACTCTTTTAAAAGTTTATTTGTTGTTTCGAGTGTGGAAAAGATATTTGAGCCATTGTCAAAATTCATTCCTGTATCTAAATTCTCAACTAATATTTTTAAAGAATTGAAATCTTGTGTTACAGGAGAAAGAATAAAAGATGATTTTGCAAATAAAATTACTGCAAGTGCATTTTTCTTTGAACTTTCTATAATATTTAAAAGCTTTTGTTTTGCCATTGCTAAACGATTTGGATATATATCATTTGCAAGCATAGATTTTGAGACATCAATTGCTATAACAATTGAGCTAACTTCTTGTTTAAAACTGTGATCTTTCTCATTTGCAACAGGTCTTGCTAAAGCTAAAACCATTAAAAATAAAGCAATAAAAAATAAAATATTTCTAGTTGTTTTTCCCATATGCTTATTTGAAATTGATAATTTATTAATTACATCTTGCGTAAAATATTTATGAAAAGTATCTTTTTGAGTGATAATTAAAAACATTAATAAAAAAATTGGAATGAACATAAAATATAAAACGTTATGGTATAGAAATTGCAATGTGATTACCCTCTTTATTTAATATAAAGTGTATTTTAGTAAGTTTTAGATAAAATCACGACTAAAATTAAAATAATCGGAGTAGATTTAATGGAATTTAATGCAAATAGAGTTGATGAAGCCAATGCAGTTGTTTCTTCAACAATTAAAGCTGAAGTAATTGAACAAAATTTAGATAAGGTAGCTAAACAAGCTGCTAAAACAATGGATATTCAAGGATTCAGAAAAGGTAAAGTACCTGTAGCTGTTGTAAAACAAAGATATGCAGATAAATTAAGAGAAGATGCTGAAGGTGAAGCTTTAAGAACTATTTTAGCAGATGCTTTAAAAGAATTAGATATTAAAAATGAAGATATTGTTGGTGAGCCAACATTCTCTAAATATGATAAAAAAGAAGATGGTTCTATTGAAATTGAAGTTAAAGTTGCTTGTAAGCCAAAAGTTGATTTAGGTGATTACAAAGCTTTAGTTCCTGCTGTTGAAGAAAAAGCTGTAAGTGCTGAAGATATTGATGCAAAACTACAAGAAATGGCAAGTCAATCTGCACCTTTAGTAAAAATTGCTAGAAAAAGAATGGTTAAAGATCAAGATCATGCTTTAATTGATTTTGAAGGTTTTGTTGATGGTGTTGCATTTGATGGTGGAAAAGCTGAGAAATATGCATTACATGTAGGTTCTGGTTCATTTATTCCTGGATTTGAAGAACAAGTTATTGGAATGAAATATGAAGAGCAAAAAGATATTACTGTTACATTCCCTGCTGAATATCAATCAAAAGATTTAGCTGGTAAAGAAGCTGTATTTAAAGTAACTTTACATGAAATTCAAGAAAAAGGTGAAGCTGTAGTTGATGATGAATTTGCTGCAAAAATGTTACCTGGTGAAGAGGGTGCTACAGTAGATACTTTAAAAGCTAAACTTGAAGAGCAAATGAAAAATGAAGCAAAAGGAACTTATTATAGAGATGAGTTAAAACCTGCATATTTAGATAAACTAGTTGAAACTTTAGAATTTGCTTTACCTGCAACTGTTGTAGATCAAGAGATTAACTTTGCACTTAATAATAAAGTAAGAGCAATGAAAGAAGATGAAATCAAAGCTTTACAAGAAGATGCTACTAAAGTTGAGTCTATGAGAGATGAGCTTAAAGAAGATGCAGAGAAATCTGTAAAAGCTACATTTATTGTTGATGCTTTAGCAAAAGCTGAAGGTGTTGAAGTAAATGATCAAGAAGTTACACAAGTAATTTATTATGAAGCAATGCAAATGGGTCAAAATCCACAAGATGTTTTAAAACAATATCAAGATGCTGGATATTTACCTGCAATTAAAATGTCAATGATTGAAGATAAAGTTATCACTAAATTATTAGACGAAAAATTAGGAAAATAAACCTTATAATAGGATAGAAAATGAGTTATATACCATACGTAGTAGAAAAAAGTGGAAGAGGCGAAAGAAGTTATGATATTTATTCAAGACTTCTAAAAGATAGAATTATCATGTTAAGTGGTGAGATTAATGATCAAGTATCTTCAACAATTGTTGCGCAGTTACTTTTTTTAGAAGCAGAAGATCCAGATAAAGATATCTATTTATATATCAACTCTCCAGGTGGAGTAATTACTAGTGGTATGTCAATTTATGACACTATGAATTATATTAAACCTGATGTTTGTACTATTTGTATTGGACAAGCTGCATCAATGGGTGCGTTTTTATTATCTTCTGGAGTTAAAGGAAAGAGATACTCTTTACCTAATTCAAGAGTAATGATTCATCAACCCTTAGGTGGTGCTCAAGGACAAGCTACAGATATTCAGATTCAAGCAAAAGAGATTCAAAGAATGAAAGATACTTTAAATCATATGATTGCAGAACAAACGGGTCAAGATATTGAAGTTATTGAAAAAGATACTGATAGAGATAATTTTATGAGTGCACAAGAAGCTTGTGACTATGGTCTAATTGACGAAGTAATTACAAATCATAAGTAAGTCTAAAATGATTAGAGAAGTAATAACATATCCAAATAAACTACTTAGAGTTAAATCTAAAAATGTTGTGAAGTTCGATTCTGAACTTCACATGCTTTTAGATGACATGTATGAAACAATGATTGCTGAAAATGGAGTTGGACTTGCAGCAATTCAAGTTGCTATTCCTTTGAATATTTTGATTATAAATCTTCCAAGTGGTGAAGAAGATATTCAAGAAAAAGAAAACTTAATTGAAGCAATTAACCCTGTAATTACACACAAAGATGGAACTCAAGTTTTTGTTGAAGGCTGTCTTAGTGTTCCTGGCTTTAATGAAGAAGTTAAAAGAGCTCAACACATTATTGTAGAGTATTTTAATAGAGATGGTGAAAAGCAAACAATGGAAGCTGAAGATTTTTTAGCTGTAGCTTGGCAACATGAAATGGAACATTTATCAGGACATCTTTTTATTGAGCATTTATCAATAGTTAAAAGAAAGAAATTTGAAAAAGAGTGGAAAAAAAAGTTAAAGCAGAAGTCATAGACTTCGTTTAACTCCTTTTTGTATTATTATTAAAGCAATTGTAGCAAGAGATAAAATAATCAACATTTCGTTATGTGGGTCACTTGAAAAAATATATAAGCCAAAACTTACTATTATAGCACCTAAAATAGTCTTTTTCCAAGAATCATAAATATCAAGTCTTAACTCTTTATTATCTTTATTTTGTAAATAAACTCTTACTATTAGAAAAACAGCAATCATAAATACTAATGAAAATAAACCAATTAATTGAGAACTTGCTTTTAAACTAAGTGAAGTGTATAAAAGCATTAATGAAAATGCTAGAGCAAGACCTATAAAGGGAAGATATTTAATTGATAATTTAGAGTATTTATTTAATACTGTTTCATCATCTTTTTTATATGCATCAATTTCATTTTGAACTTTTTGCATAAAACAGTCTTGTAGGTAATCTTGAGCTGTACGTTTCTCTTTTGTTTTCTCTTGCATGCTAACTCTTTTTCTTTCTTTTAATGATATAGCATTTTTTAGATTTTAACAAGTAAAAATAAACTATATTATACTATTTTACGAAATTTATCTTTAAATTCTTAATAAATCTTCTTTTAATTACTTATTATATATAATATTTTTAATTATAAAAAAGAGTTCAAATGAAAATTATTAAATCTGCTACTATAAATAATATTGATGCAAAAGAGGTTTGTGTTGAAAGTACTTTTACAAAAGGATTGCCAAGTTTTACAATAGTTGGTCTAGCTGCAAATAATATTCAAGAATCAAAAGATAGAGTAAAGTCAGCTCTTTTAACAAATGAATTTAAATTTCCTCCAAAAAAAATTACTATAAATTTAAGTCCAAGTGAGATTAAAAAGAGTGGAACTCATTTTGATTTATCAATTGCACTTTTAATATCTCTATATGAAGATAAAAACATTGATTTTAAAGATTTTCATATTTTTGGTGAATTATCGTTAAATGGAGAGATAAAAGATTCTAGTAATATTTTCCCTATAATTTTATCTCTAGCAAAACAAAATCAAATTAAAAATGTTTTAGTTTGTGAAAAAAGTGCTAGAAAAATATCAAAAATTCCAAATATTAAAATATATTGTGTTAAGAATTTACTAGAAGCAATTGACTTTTTTAGAATAAATAATAAGAATAAATTTATATATCAAAAAGAAGAGTCAAATCATGAAAAAATAATTATTAATGGCAAGAATTTTTATTATATAAAAGAATATTTATATGATTTTAAAGATATAAAAGGACAAGAAAATGCAAAAAAGGCTGCTCTTATTGCAGCTGCAGGTAATCATAATATATTATTAGAAGGAAGTCCGGGGTGTGGAAAATCTATGCTTGCTAAAAGACTTAGTTTTGTAATGCCACCTATGAGTTTAGATGAAATATTAGAAATAGCAAAACTTCAAGCCTTGGATTTAAAAGAACCAGATTTTAAGCCAATGAGAGTTTGGCGTTCTCCTCATTGTACATCTTCTAGGGCGTCCATAATAGGAGGAACTAGCTTAGGGGAGGTTGCTTTAGCAAATAATGGTATTCTGTTCTTAGATGAATTACCACATTTCTCAAGTGCAATTTTAGAAGCATTAAGAGAACCTTTAGAAGATTACAAATTATTAGTAAGTAGGGCAAACTCAAAAGTTTTATATGATACAAAATTTTTATTTGTAAGTGCTATGAACCCCTGCCCTTGTGGTAATCTTCTATCTAAGCATAGTGTATGTCGATGTAATGACTTAGAAATAAAAAGATATAAAGGTAGACTATCAGAACCTTTTTTAGATCGTATTGATTTATATATTATTATGAATGAAACAAATATAAATGATAAAGCAACTATCTCTTCAGAAGAAGTTCATGAAAAAGTAATTTCTGCTTTTAAAATGCAAATGTTAAGAGGTCAAAAAGAGTTAAATGGAAAGTTAAGTGATGAGGAAATATCTAAATATTGCATTTTAGATGAGGAATCAAATCAAATATTAGAAAAAGCTACTCAAAATTTTAATTTATCATTTAGAAGTAGAAATAAAATTTTAAAAGTTTCAAGAACTATAGCAGATTTAGAGAACTCTATTAATGTACAAAAAGCTCATTTAATGGAAGCTTTAAGTTATAGAAGAAGATAAGTAGTTTGATTGTGGTATAATCCGCATTATTAAGAAGTATATTTTAAGGATTATAAAGATGAGTAAGTGTGGTTATGTTTCAGTAGTAGGTCGTCCAAATGCAGGAAAGAGTTCTTTACTAAACTGGTTAGTTGGTGAAAAGATTGCTATGGTTTCTCATAAAGCAAATGCTACAAGAAAAAGATCAAATATAATTGTAATGCATAATGATGCACAAATGGTATTTGTAGATACTCCAGGACTTCATGAAACAGAAAAGTTGCTTAATCAATTTATGTTAGATGAGGCCTTAAAAGCAATTGGAGATTGTGATTTAATTTTATTTTTAGCACCCGTTACAGATAAATTAACTCATTATGAAAGTTTTTTAGAAAAAAATAAAAAGAATACAAAACACTTACTTCTTTTAACTAAAATTGATAATGTAACAAATAATGAAGTTTTAGCAAAAATGAAAGAGTATGAAGAGTATTCAGATAAATATGAAGCAGTTATTCCTGTATCAATACATAAGCAAACTAAGCAAGCCAATATTTTAGATGTAGTTGAAGAGCATTTACCTATTCATCCATATTTATATGACCCAGAAATTATGACAACTGAACATATGAGAGATATTTTTAAAGAGTTTATTAGAGAGTCTATTTTTGATAATATTTCAGACGAAATTCCATATGAAACTGATGTTTTAATCAATAAAGTTGAAGAAAAAGATAATTTAGATGTTGTAAAAGCAACTATCATTGTTCAAAAAAGTACTCAAAAAGGTATGATTATTGGAAAAGGTGCAAGTGCAATTAAACGTATTGGTAAAGATGCAAGAGAAAAAATAGAAAAACTTACAGGTAGAAAATGTTATTTAGAACTTTTTGTTTCAATTAAAAAAGGTTGGACGAAAAACAAGCAGGGCCTCAAAGAATTGGGTTATGACGTTACTTTTTAATATTTAAAATCCATAATTAAATAATAAAAAAGTTTATTAGTTAATTGATATTAAAAGATAAAAATAATAAGATACTTTATTATAAAAAATAAAGGCTTATTATTAAAATCTTTGATATAAAATCCAAAAGCATTATAAATGCTAAATATTTAGAAAAGTTTATACTTACAAATATAGATTTAAAAGATTACAAACTTAATAAAAATACTACAATATATCAAAGTTATATAAAGCCACTTAGTTTTTACCAGGTTATAATTTTTGAAAAGGAACTTACTGAACTCTTTTTATTTAAATCAGTTGCAGAAAATGAACTTTTTATTTTAGATAATTACTTTGCAGTATATAAGAAAAAGAGACTTTATTACTATCAAGAGATTCAAAAAGATTTTAATTTAGATGAATTAAAAGAGTTCATTCAAAAAGGACTTTTTATAAATGAAATTAAAATCACATATAAAGATAAGACTTGTTTTTATAAAGAGAGTGAAAACAAGCATACTTTTATCAAACCTGTTAAATCCAAGCTTTTTAGATATTTTTTATTATATTTAATTTTTATTTGTTTTCTTCTTTTCTTTTATGATTCCTATAATATTAAGATGAATAAAGTTGATACTCTAAGCTCTTTAAAAAAACAAACTGAACAAATTAAACGAGATAAAAAATTTACATTTATTTCAAATAAGATTCTTAATATATATGAAAAAGCAAAAGAGAAAAAAGTATTTTTAGTTTCAATAGATATAAAAAATGGAAAAATAATTATAAATTTAGAGGCAAAAAATAAAAAAAGTATTTATGACTTTTTAAATGAGTTTAAAGATATGGCAATACAAAATATCTATTTTGATGAAAAAATTAAAAGGTTTATAAGCAATGCAAGTTTTAAGATATATAGAAGATAGTTTTAACTCTTTTAACTTAAGAATGAAAATTGAACTTTTTATTCTTCCTCTTTTAATTCTTTTAACATTAATTTTTTTTACTACAAAACCAATAACACAAAAGAGTATAAGTAATAATTCTAATATTTTAAATAGAATGCAAAAATTGCAAATGCAGGAAAAAATTGTAAATATAATAACAAATATAGAAAATTATGCAAATATAAACTCACTAAAAATTAAATCTATGTCTAGTTCTAATAAAAGTATAAAGATAGAAGTACTTGCTAATAAAAAAGAGCAAATAAAGTTTATGAAATTTTTAGAAGATTATAATAATTTCTCAAAAATAAAAACACTTTTAATAAATCAAAAGAGTTTAAATATAGAACTTAGTTTTAAAAAGATTTATTTAAAAGAAAAATTAGACTTAAGAAATAGAATTGAAGAGCTACAAGAAAGAAAAAATATTAATTTAAAGTTACAAGCAATTATTGGCAAGAAAGTTTTGATAAATAATAAATGGTTAGAAGTAAATAAAACTTTTAATGAATATGAAATAGTAAAAATCAATAGAAACTCAGTATTTTTGCATGATGGTTTTGAAATCATAGAGCTTAAGATATATAATGAAAACATTTAACGAAGTAATTGATTATTCATGTTTTAAAGAGTTTGATATTAATAAATTAAGAGACAAGTTAATTTTACCAATAAAATATGATGGGATTTATTTTAGTTGCTTTACTTGTGATGAATCAGATTTAAACTCTCTTAATATCAAAGAGTTAATAAATCAAAAGAGTCTAAAAAAAGATGAGATTTTATTTTTCTTAAGTGATATAGAAAATAGAATTCGATTATTTAATTTAAGTAAAAAAGCTAAAAATAGTGAAACAATTAATGATACATATATAGAAGAGTTTTTTTCTATTTTAATAAACAAGGCTATTTCCACTAGAGCTAGTGATATCCATATTGAAAGTGCATCTTCAAGTATTACAATTAGATTTAGAGTTGATGGTAATTTAAAAATATTTTATGTTTTTGAAAAAGAGTTATTGCAAGTTTTAAGTTCACATATTAAACTTCTTTCAAAACTAGATATTACAATGCATAGACTTCCTATGGATGGTAGATTTTCATTAAATATACAAAATCGTAAATACGATTTTCGAGTTTCAACTATTCCTACAATTTCCGGAGAATCTATTGTTTTGAGAGTTTTAGATAATAAAAATATAAAAAAAAGTATAAAAGATCTAGGTTTTTCAAAAAATATTTATAGTGAAATTGAAAATATAACAAAGCTAAATCAAGGCTTGGTTTTAATTACCGGTCCAACAGGAAGTGGTAAAAGTACAACTTTATACTCCATTTTAAAAGAAATGAACACTCAAGATAAGAAAATAATTACTATTGAAGATCCTGTTGAGTATCAAGTAGAACAAGTACAACAAATTTCGGTTAATGATGATTTAGAATTTACTTTTGATAATATTTTAAGAAGAGTTTTAAGACAAGACCCAGATATTTTACTAATAGGTGAGATTAGAGATGCTTCATCTTTAAATATTGCTTTACAAGCCTCTTTAACAGGACATTTAGTTTTAGCTTCAATTCATGCAAATAACTCTTTAGAAACTATCTCTAGACTTATTGATTTAAAAGCAGATAGCTATCTTTTATCTACAACGTTGAATTATATTATTTCACAAAGGTTAGTTTTAAATATTTGCTCAAATTGTAATAATAAAGGTTGTGAAATATGTAATTATTCGGGTTTTTATAATAGAAGTACTATTTCAGAAGTTCTAAAAATTGATGAAAAACTCTCTTCTCTTATTTTTACCAATAAAAGCAGTGAGGAAATAAATGAATATTTAACTTCTATTAATTTTAAAACAATGATTGATGATGGGAAACAAAAGGTAGAAGAGGGAATAACAACTATGGATGAAGTATATAAAGTGATTAATATATAAGGCAAAACATTAGATGAAATATAAAATAATATATCAAGAAGATGAAATTATAAAAAGTAGAATAATTGAAGCTAAATCTTTAGAAGATATTATTTTACCTGAAAATATAATTGAAATAAAAAAAGAGCTTTTTTCTATAAAAGTTGATTTTTTTTCAGATTTTTTAGGAAAAAAATATATAAATGAAAAAGAGTTGATATCATTATTTTATGAACTATCATTAATGCTTGATTCTAAAATTTTACTTGATGAAGCCTTGGATATATTGATTAAAAATAAAAAAGATAAAAAAGTTTTAGATTTTTTAGAAACCTTGAAAAACTCTTTTTCAAAATCTTTAGACATTGAAAAGAGTTTAAAAAACTTTAAAATAAACCCTCTAATAAAATCATATTTTAAAATAACACAAGAAAGTGGTAATGTAGCTTCAAATATAAAATCTTTAAGTTTAATGTTAAGTGATAATTATGAAATAAAAAAAGAGTTTAAAAAAGCAATGTCTTATCCTTTAGTTTTGATTATTACATTTTTCTTCTCTTTAATTGGTATTTTTAAAGTAGTAGTTCCCAAGTTTGAGTTTATGTTTACTAATAATAAAATGGAATTACCTTTTGCTACAAAAATACTTTTTGTTACAAAAGATTTATTTGAAAATTATCTATTATTTTTAATAGGTTCACTTTTAACTTTTATTCTTTTTTTAATATTCATATATAACAATAGTGAAAAACTAAGATATAAAATTGATGAAATTTTAGTGAAAAGAGTTTTTTTAATAAGTGACTTATATAAATACAAAAACTTTTATACATATTTTGTTGTTCTGGATATTTTAGTAAAAAGTAAATATGAATTTCACGAATCTTTAGTTAAGGCAAAGATTTTACTAAATAATAATTACCTTTTAGATAAGATTACCCAAATAGAAAATCTATTAAAAAGTGGAAAGAGTATAAGTAGTGCTTTCGCATCTACAAAAATTTTTGACGATATAAGTATTAGCTTATTAAATACAGGTGAAATAACAAATTCACTTGATATTACAATTTGCGAAATTAAAAATATATATAAGAAAAGATTTGATGAAAAATTAAAACTTTTTGCACTTTTAATTGAACCTATGTTTCTAGTAATCATTATGGCTTTAATTATTTGGATTATTTTAGCTGTTTTTGTTCCTTTGTGGAGTATGGGCGATATGTTAAAAGTTTAGAGGAAAACATTTATGAGTAAAGAATTAGAATTTGAAAATTCAATAAAAAATATTTTAGAGTATATAGGTGAAGATATAAATAGAGAAGGTCTTGAAAAAACTCCAAGTAGAGTTAGAAAAGCTTTTGAGTTTATGTGTAGTGGATATAATCAAGATCCAAAAGAGATTATAAATCAAGCACTTTTTACATCTTCAAATGATGAAATGGTTGTTATAAAAGATATTGAGTTCTATTCCATGTGTGAACATCATATGTTGCCAATTATTGGAAAAGCTCATGTTGCATATATTCCAAATGGAAAAGTAGTAGGACTTTCTAAAATACCTAGAATAGTTGATGTATTCGCAAGACGGCTTCAAATTCAAGAGCAAATGACAGAACAAATATGTGATGCTTTACATGAAGCTTTAAATCCAAAAGGTGTTGCAGTTATGATTGATGCACGTCATATGTGTATGGAAATGAGAGGTGTTCAAAAAATTTGCTCAACTACAGTAACATCTGCGTTAAGAGGACTATTTAAAAGAGAGAAAAAAACAAAAGATGAGTTCTTATCTATTGTTGCCCAAACTCATAAATAAAAACTTGAAGATATCAAATCTAGAGTAATTTTAAGACTATAAAATATTTTTTATAGTCTTAATTTCTCTTATATTTATTATTTAATACCAATACAACATTGATCTCTTAATTCACTAATAACATCATCAAGAAGGGTATAGTTTGCTTTACAATGTAAAGTTCTACCTTCTCTTTCTTGACTTACTAAATTCAAATTAACAAGTTTTGTTATATGATGGGAAAGTGTAGAACCAGGAATATTTAATTGCTCTTGTATTTTTCCAACACTTAAACCCTCTTCTCCTGCTTTTACTAAAAGTCTAAAGATTCTTAATCTAGTTATATTTCCTAATTGTGCTAAACATTTTACTAGTTGTTCTTCATTCATTATATATCCATATTTTTAGTTTTTTAATATTATATCATTAAAGTTTTTTAGAAAAATAAATTTACTAAATATCCGCATCCAATTGCCATAGTAAAAACTACAATTATAAAAGCAATCATAATTGGTAATTTAAAAATCTTTTTTAACATAATCATTTCGGGTAAACTAGCGCCAGCTCCTGCGATTGTCAAAGCTAATATAGAACCCATATTTACTCCACTTTCAATAAGTTCGGGTCCAAGTCCAACCATAGTAGAAGCTCTTATATAAAGTGGTATTCCAATAACTGCAGAAAAAGGAATCGCAAAAATATTATCATCTCCTGCATACTCTTTTATAATATCATCTGGAACAAAACCATGAACAAAGGCACCAATTCCAATACCTATTGCAATATAAGGAACAAATGATAAAAACTGTTTCCAAGTTTTTATCATTATTTCTTTATTAAAAACCTTCTTCCAAAATCCTTTTTTGTTTTCATTAGCAGTGGCGCAACAACTTTCTTCATTAATTTTTGTATCACAAGAAACTGTAACTTCTTTTTTTATAGAAAAATTCATATTTTTTATAACTTTATTTGTACTCTTTTTTTTGCAACAATCAGCAGCTAACTCTTTTTCTTCATTTTTTATATATTTTTTAAAACCTAATCTTTCAAGAATATAACCTGCACTTAATGACATTGAAAAGGCAACAATAGAATATATTAAAGTTACTTCTAAACCAAAGGTAATAAAAAATACTATTATTACTATAGGATTTAATAAAGGAGAAGTAAAAAGAAAAGTCATAATTGGACCAAATCCAGCCTTTGCTTTTATTAAACCCATTGTTAAAGGAATTGAAGAACAACTACAAAAAGGTGTAATACTCCCTAGTGCTGAGGCTATTAAATAACCACTTTTATTAGAAGATAAAATTTTCTGAACTTTCTTTGGATTCATTAATTCATTTAAAATTTCAACAAAAAAAGAGACTCCTAAAAAAAGAATTGATAGTTCTATAAAACCAAAAAAGAAAAAACTTAATGCATCTTCAAATTGAGACCAAGTTAAATTATACATTTTCATGCCTTTATTTAAATATTTCTAGAATTATAGAAATAATTTGCTTAAAGTAAAATTTATATTTCTAGAAATATAGAATATATGATTTTTTTAAATTTTTAAAGGTAATATTATTGTGAACATTGCTCCAGTGTACTTTTTATTATTATGGATAAATTGAGTATTTTCTACATTAATTGTGCCTTTCATATGTTTTTTGACTATCTCTTCACACATATATAAACCAATTCCTGTACCTAGACTTTTGTCTTTTGTTGTAAAATAGGGTTCAAAAATTTTTTGAATAATTTTACTTGGAATACCACCTGCTGTATCTTTTATTTGAATAATTGCAGAATATTCATCATCATAAACATCAATAAAAATAAACTTATCTTCTATTTTATTTTCATAAAATGCATCTTGAGAATTTGAAAATATATTAATAAGTACTTGAATTAGTGCATTATCATAGTTTAATATTTGAAAATCCTCAATATCTTTTTCAAAATTTATATTTTCATTTTTATACTTATTTCCAACTATTAACATTACTTTCTCAATAGCATCAGAAATTTTAAAATATTCTTTTTTTTGATTTGGTCTAAAAAAACCTCTAAAGTCATCAATAGTTTTGGATAAGTATTGTGCTGAATCATTAATCATAGCCATAGATTCATTTAATGTTTTATTATTTAAAATTCCCATTTCATTTTGTATCTTAACTCCTGTAGATGCTGTAGATATTGATGAAAGAGGTTGCCTCCATTGATGTGCAATATTTTCTAAGACTTCACCCATTGCAGCCATTTTAGACTGTTGCATTATAATTTGTTCTTTTTCTTTTAATTTAGTTATATCCAAAGCAGTAACTATAATCAGTTTTTTTCCATTTTTAAAACCAAAAGGTGAAGTATTAAAATGCCATATTATTTTTTTACCATTTTTTGTTTTTAATGTAAATTCTGTATCTTGAGTAATTCCATTTTTTTTATGTAATTCTTTAAAATATGATTTTAACTCTAATTCTTTATCTGAATCATGTAATAAAGTTACTAATTTTTCAGGACTATTAATTTCTTTATAGTTATATCCTGAAAGTTCTTCAAAAGTTTTATTTATTTTAAGTATTTTTCCCTCTTCATTAATTATCATAATTGGTGAAGCAAGAGAATTTAAAATCTTTTCTAATTCAATATTTTCTTTTTTTAAGTTATTAAATGCAAATTTAACTAAAAAATATAAAAGAATTGAAATTATTGTTATATAAAACCAACCTTTTACCGTTTGCAAAATTGATAAATCTTCTTTACTTATAGGAAAAGAAAATAAAAGTTTATCAGAAAATAGAATCCACATAAAGCTAATAATAAAAAAGATAAATGAAATTTTTAAAGCAGGGGAGATACTCTTCATAGATAACCTTTTTTAAGTTATAATTATATCATACATTTTATAATTTTGGATACTATAAAAAAGTATAATTTATGAAAGAAAGTGTTAATAAAAAATTACAATAATATAATTTTAGCTAACATTAAAAAACTAAAAAAACCTACAATATCAGTTACTGTTGTAAGTAATACAGTACTACCTATTGCCGGGTCTATATCAAATTTTTTAAGTACAAGTGGAATTGAAGCTCCAAAAAAACCTGCACTAAATAAATTTATTACCATAGACATTGCAATTACAACACCAAGCATAGCAGTATTAAACCAAAACCATGCAACAAGACCCATTATAATAGCAAATAATAAACCATTAAATATGGATATAAAGATTTCTTTTTTTATAGTATCTTTACTATTATCAAAATCAATATCCCCTAAGGCTAATTGTCTTACTGTTACTGCAAGAGTTTGAGTACCAGCATTTCCACCCATTGAAGCTACAATTGGCATCAAAATTGCCAAGGCTACATATGATTGAATAGTTTCATCAAAAATTCCAATTACTAGTGAAGCTAATATGGCTGTTCCAAGATTTAAAAATAACCATAAGGCTCTTTTCTTAGCAGTTATGAATAAGTTATCATCATGTTCAAAATCATCATCAACTCCGGCTAATTGATACATTTGTTCTGTAGCATTTTCTTCAATTACATCTAAAATATCATCAGAAGTAATTCTTCCCATTAACATATCTTGATATCCTACAACTGCAACAACATTTAAGTCATATTTTTCAACACGTTTAGCAACTTCATCAATATGCTCTTTATCATGTACTACAAAAGGTTTAAATCTATTTTCTTCATGGGAATCTAATATTTGTTTATATGTTTTTCTAAAATCTATTAGAATTAAATCTTCTAATAAAATTGAAGCAATTAATTTTCTGTTGTCATCCACAACATAAACCTGATGAATATTCACAAGTTCATCTTCAGCTTTTCCTTGTGTAAGTCTATCAAGTGATTCTTTTACTGTTTCTTTTAAGTTTGCAGAGAAAAGCTCAGTTTGCATATAGGAACCAGCTTCATCCTCTTCATACCTTTTTAACCAATCAATCTCTTTTTTATCTTCTTCTTCTAGACCATCAAAAATCTCTTTTGCTTTTACTTCATCATACTCTTCAATCTCTTGAATAATATCTGTAGCATCATCAGATTCTAATTCATCAACAGCTTCAGTAAGTTTTTTTGTAGTAAGTTCTTCATAAACATCTTCTCTTAAGTAATCAGGAAGTTCAAGAATAACTTCACCTAAGATATCTTCAGGAATTTTTTTAAGTATTGAAAAAAATTCTTCTGTTGAGTTTTTCTCAATTTTTTTTAAAGAGTGAGCAATATCACTTGGATGAAGATCTTGAATTTTTTCTAAAAGTTCTTCTGGATCCTTTATTACTTCCTCTGTTGCCATTAAATTTTCCTTGGAGTTATTTTACTTGTAGATACAAGTCTATCAAGTCTTGTTGGTTTTTTTCTATTTTCATTTTTTACTTCTTCATTTAATTTATGCATAGTATTTACAGTATTTGCAAGGAAAGTTTTTTTACTCTTACCTTTTAATCCTTTTGTTTCAGGTTTTTTTATTATTCTTAATGGATTAACTGCTCGTCCATTTTTATAAAGTCCAAGATGTAAATGAGGACCAGAACTTAATCCTGTACTTCCAACATATCCAATATGTTCTCCCCTTTTAACTCTTCTCCCTCTTTTTAAGCCAGATCTAAATTTATTTTGATGAGCATATAAAGTTTTATATCCATTTGGATGTCTAATAATAATTGTTTTTCCATATCCTCCACGTCGTCCAATAAATTCAATTTTTCCTTCACCAGCAGCATAAATTTTTCTACCTCTTGGTGCTGCAAAATCTGTACCTAAATGAGCTCTATATCTTTTTAAAACAGGATGCCATCTCTTTTTAGTAAATTTACTTGAAATTCTAGAATAACTAACAGGTATTTTAAAGAAATAAGTTTTTGTAAATGCTTTTCCTGTTTCATCATAATATTTATCATCTTTTTCATTTTTAAATCTATAATATTTTTTCCCTGAAATTTCTACCATTGCTGCCTTTATATCAGGTTGACCAAAAGGTCTTCCTAGAAGTGATTTTTGTGTATATTCAACTGCTATAAAATCATTTTTCTGCATTCTTCTAAAGTTTGCAGAACCTGAAAAAATAGCTTTTAAATTTGCTGCAAGTGCTGCACTTCCTGTGGCCTCTTGAAGTTGTAATGAAACAGAACTTGTAATAGGCATAGCTATTGTTTCTGTATACTCTTGATACGATATTGGTAATGTTTGAAATTTATAGGTATTATCTTTTGTTTTATAAAGATGTAACTGTATCTCATCTGAAACAGGAATTAAAACTTGTTCCAAACTTCCATCTGCATTTTCCATTAGGTAATAATAAGTATCTGCTGTTATTTCAGAACAGAGTTCTTTGTCCTCTTTTTCTAAATCAAAGTAGAGTTTTTGGGAAATAGAATATTTTTCTAAAAAGGTTAAAAAGGATTCTCCTTTAGGCCATTTGGACTCTTGCACTACATTAGAGAAAAGAGTTTGTACAATTAAACATATAATTAAAATGATTTTTTTCACGTTTCTTCTTTATTAAAATATTAGAGGATTTATTATACAATTGCGCAACTAAAGAGAATATAAATTTCTAGGGGATTTAATTGAAAAGAACAGTACTATTTTTAACAATAATTTCTAATATTATGTTTGCAGATTTGGTTGATTTATATAGAAGTCAAGGTCTTGATGCTGTTAGAATAGAGTTAGAAAAAGAGATGACAAGTGAAGATTATTGGCAAGAATATTTATCAGATAAAAATGTTGACTATGGCTATTACGAATCAAAAAAATATGTGATATTAGCACAAAAAGAGGCAAAACAGATTGCACTTTATCAAGTAGATAAAAATAGACATAATCTTTTATTAAAAGATAGTGTAATAGTTGGAGAAAAACCAGGAGATAAACAAGTTGAAGGTGATTTAAAAACGCCAATAGGAGCTTATGATTTAACAGATAAGTTAACAAAGCTTGATTCTTTTTATGGACCGTTAGCCTTAGTAACTTCATATCCTAATACTTTTGATAAAACATTAAACAAAAAAGGTCATGGAATTTGGATTCATGGTATGCCTTTTGATGAAAAAAGAGAAGAGTATACTAAAGGCTGTATAGCTTTAGATAATCCAAAATTAAAAGAATTAGATGAAAATATTGATTACGATAAATCTGTATTATTAATTTCAGATGAGAATATTAAAAAAGCTTCAAAAGAGCATATTAGTATTATTTTAGCCTCAATATTTAAATGGAAAGAAGCATGGAAAAAATCTGATATAGATGAGTATCTAAAGTTTTATTCTAAGTCTTTTAAAAGACACGATGGTATGTCAATTAGTAAATTTAAAAAATATAAAGAAAGAATTTTTTCAAAAAACGAAAAGAAGAAAATAAAGTTTTCAAATATAAATATTACTCCTTATCCAAACTCTTTAAACAAGCAGATGTACAAAGTAGTTATGGATGAAGATTATAGAACTAAATTCTATACTTTTAATGGAAAAAAAGAGTTATATTTAGAGCTTAAAAATAATAAAATAGAGATCTTGGCTGAGGGTTAAAACTTTGCTAAGAGCTTTTTAGATATAATCGCCTTCACTATAATTAATCATATTTAAGGCGAACGATGCAAAAAGAAGAGATGAATCTTGAAGAGATAGCACTTGCTCACTCTCTAACACTTGAAGAATTTGAAAATATCAAAGAAATTTTAGGAAGAGAACCAAATTATGTAGAGATTGGAATCTTCTCTGCTATGTGGTCTGAACACTGTTCATACAAATCAAGTAAAAAATACTTAAATGGTTTTCCAACTAAAGCTCCATGGGTTATTCAAGGTCCAGGTGAAAATGCTGGTGTTATTGATATTGGCGATGGATATGCGGCTGTTTTTAAAATGGAATCACATAATCATCCATCATTTATTGAACCATATCAAGGTGCAGCAACTGGTGTTGGTGGAATCTTAAGAGATGTATTTACAATGGGAGCACGTCCTATTGCAAATATGAATTCAATTAGATTTGCTGGTATTGAAGGTGATTCAGAAACTGCACAAAAACATAGATTCCTTTTACGAGGTGTTGTTGCAGGAATTGGTGGATATGGAAACTGTATGGGTGTTCCTACTATAGGTGGTGAAACTACATTTGAAGAGTGTTATGCTGGAAATAATATTGTAAATGCATTTACTCTTGGACTTGCAAAATCTGATGAAATTTTTCTTGGACTTGCAGAAGGTGTTGGAAATCCTGTAATGTATGTTGGTTCTAAAACTGGACGTGATGGTTTAGGTGGAGCTGTTATGAGTTCTGCTTCTTTTACAGAAGATAATGAATCAAAAAGACCAACTGTTCAAGTTGGAGATCCTTTTACTGAAAAATTATTGCTTGAAGCTTGTTTAGAATTATTTAAAGAAGATGCAATTATTGGTATTCAAGACATGGGTGCTGCAGGACTTACTTCATCATCCTTTGAGATGGCTGGACGGTCAGAGTCTGGAATGATTATGCACTTAGATAAAGTTCCTGCAAGGGAAGAAGGAATGACTCCTTATGATTTTATGCTTTCAGAATCTCAAGAAAGAATGCTTATTTGTGCTAAAAAAGGACATGAGCAAAAAATTATTGATATCTTTGAAAAATGGGAACTGGATGTTGCTGTTATTGGTGAAGTTACAGATACAGGAAATATGGAACTGTTTTGGCATGGTGAAAAATGTGCAGAAGTTCCAGTTCAGCCAGTTTCTGAACAAGCTCCAATTTTAGATAGACCAGTTTCAAAACCTGAGTATTTAAATGATATTGAAGATATTGATATGAGTAAAGAATTCTCAAATCAAATTGCCTTTGATAAACTATTTGAAGATATGGAAATTGTTGATAAATCATGGGTTTATAATCAATATGATTCAATGGTTCAAACAAATACAGTTAAAGGTCCTGGAAGTTTAGATGGTTCTTCTATTAGAATTAAAGAGACAGGAAAAGCCTTAGCAATGAGTGCTGACTGTAATACAAGACTATGTTATATAAATCCTGAACTAGGAGCTGCTGCTGCTGTTATGGAATCAGGAAGAAATGTAGCTATGAGTGGAGCAGTTCCAAAAGCAATTACTGATTGTCTTAACTTTGGAAATCCTCAAAACCCTGAAGTTATGTGGCAATTTGCTCAAGCTTGTGAAGGTATTAAATCTGCTTGTAAAGAGTTAAATACTCCAGTTATTGGTGGAAATGTTTCTTTATATAATGAAACAAATGGTGTTGGTGTTTTCCCAACTCCTTCTATTGCAATGGTTGGTGTTAATGAAGATGCAAATAAAGTTTTACCTTCTTGTTTACAAGAAGATGGAAACTATTTATATTTATTAGGAGATACTAAATCTGAATTTGGTGGATCTTTATATATGAAAAAAATGTTTGATAAAGTAGCTGGTGTTCACCCTGAAGTTGATTTTGCAAAAGAATTAAAACTTTGGAATACAGTTATTGATGCAAATAAAGAAGGTTTATTAAAAGCTGCTAAAGATGTAAATGTTGGTGGTCTAGCAATAGCCCTTGCTAAAATGGCAGTAGTAGGAAATAAAGGTTTAGAAGCTTCAATTTCACTGGAAGAAGATAGAGATTTATTCTCTGAGAGTTTATCTAGAGCCGTTGTTGAACTATGTCCTGAAAATATAGAAAAATTTGAAAAACTTTGTGAAAGCAAAGGAATTGCTTATACTAATCTTGGATTAGTTGGTGGTGGAAAAATTTCTATTAATGATATTTACAAAGATTTAGATAAAGCTAAAGATACTTATTTCAATAAATTCCAAAGAGTTATTGAACAAGACTTATAATATATAAGAAGTAAAAGAGCTTTAAGCTCTTTTACTTATTTAGGAAAATGAAGAGAAATTAATTTTTCTAATACCTCTAAAACATCATCTTCATCACTTAAAGATTCAACAATAGAATGCATACAAGCATTATATGGATTAAAACCTTTTTTGATAAGTTTTGCTGCATATATTAAAAGTCTAGTTGAAACTGCTTCTTGAATATCTGTATCAGTTAATTGCCTTATCTCACTTGCAATCTCTACGAGTTTTATAGCAATATTTTCATCAACTTCACTCTCTTTTATAATAATCTCTTTTTCTACTTTTACCTCAGGATAGTTAAAACTTAAAGAGATAAATCTCTGTTTTGTACTTGGTTTCATTCCTTTTAATACATTTTGATATCCAGGGTTATATGAAACAACTAACATAAAATCAGGATGTGCTTCTATTACTTCTCCTGTTCTATCAATTGGTAAAACTCTTCTATAATCTGCTAGTGAATGCAGGACCACTGTAGTATCTTTTCTAGCTTCAATTACTTCATCTAAATAACAAATGCCACCATTTCTAACAGCTTTAGTAAGTGGACCATCTTGCCAATATGTTCCATTTTCATCAATTAAATGACGTCCAACTAAATCAGCTGCACTTAAATCATCATGACAAACAACAGTAAAAACCTCTCTATTTAGTTTTTCTCCCATATGTTCTATAAATCTTGTTTTTCCACAACCTGTTGGTCCTTTAATTAAAATTGGTAAATTCATAGAAGCTGCTGCTTCAAAAAGTTCAACTTCATTTGCTTGTGATAAATAATATGTACTTGACATTATAGGTTTCCTCTTTATTTTTTTATTTTATTTTGTTAAATTTATATAAACTTCTGGCATGATTTTTGGTAGTTTTTTACTATCTCTTACTACTGCATAACCATTTTTCCCAAATAAATATGATAAGTAATCTTTAGCTTCTATATCAATAGTGATGCAAAAAGGAGTAATACCTTTTTGTTTTACTTCTTCAATAGCTTTTTTAGTATCTTCAATTCCATATCTTCCATCATATCTATCAACATCATTTGGTTTTCCATCACTAATAATAAGTAAAAGTTTATTTTCACTTGTTTGTTTATCTAAGATTTTAGTGGACTCTCTAATAGCAGCTCCTAATCTTGTATAATAACCAGGTTTTATACTATCAATTCTTCCTCTAATTAAATCAGAATATTTTTCTTTAAAATTTTTTATAATATGAAATCTAACATTTGTATTTTTATTTGATGAAAAAGCATAAATAGCAAACTTATCTTGCAGTTTCTCTAAGGCTTGTGAAAATACCATAAGACCATCTTTTATCATATCAATTACACGTATTTCTTGTGTAATTCCAGCCTCTGTTGAAAGTGAGATATCGGCTAAAATAAGAGTTGACATATCTCTTGTTTTTTTCTCAAAGTTTTCAAAAAACTTTTGATTATGTAAGGATTTATTTTGATGTCCTTTATAATCAATCCAAGTATCAATACAAATTTCATCTCCATATGGAAGTTTATTACTTTTAAATCTATTTATTTCTAATAAATCAAGTTCAGATTGGATTTTTCTTACTGTTTTTTTTAATCTATCGGGTAGGGCAATTGGCTCTATATTTGTAGTTATAATGGGTTTTATACGTACATAGTTTTTTAAATATTTTTCTTTTGTATAGTCCCATTCATCAATATGATAACCTTTTCCAATAGGATACTCTTCACTCATATCAGGTTTTAGATCTAAATCCATTTTTACTCTAGCTTTTAGATTAGCTTTTTTTTGTCCTAAAGTAATTTCATCTAAGTCTTCAGCATTATAAAGTGCATCTTCATCAAAACTATCATCTTCGGCCCTATCAACATTTACTTGCTCTAAAAGACTCATAAGACCTTCAGGAATAAAAGCCATAAAACCATCAGTCTCTTTTTTATCATCAATTTGATTGGCTTTTTTCTTCATATTTAAAGATTCAACTTTATCATCTTTTCTATTCTCTTGTGTTTCATCTTCCTCATTTGTATTAGTAAGAGAAGAGTTTTTATTTAAAGATGGATATATCCACATAATAAAAGGATGTTTCTCTTCTTGTGAACTTTCTGTTTCATTTACATAAGAGAGTTCTGGTATTTTTGAGATAAGATACTTGCAGGCTTTATTATAAAATGAATTAAATCCAGTATATTTATCGCAAAGATACTTTGCTATTTTTTGATTTTCTTTTATAGTATTTGACTTAGTGGCATTTACTTTTGTACTCATAGCAATTAACCAAAAATAAAGCATTTTATTTTCTTCTATTGTTGGCAGAATATCTAATTTAGGTGGAAGGTAAATTGCATTTTCATCTTGCCAAGTAAGATAAAATGATTTTCCATATCCTGATACTTTTTGTAAAAGAGTTCTTGAATTTTTTACAGATCTTTTGTCAGTTATTTTTAATTCTTTACCTTTATCACCTCCTAAAAGGTGATAAAAGATTTTCAAAGATTTAGAGTGTTCAGTAAAAGAAACTTCAGCCTCTTTATTTGAAATAATAGTCTTCTTACTTAAGAACTTATCCCAAGCCTTACCAATATCTTCTTCCCACTCTAACATTATTAAGCCTTTGCTTCTTTAGAGTTTACAAAGAAACTATATAAATATGTAAGAAGTCCAAGAACTGCTATGATTCCAAAGAATAACCTAACACCATAAACAGGTACAATTTGTGCTTGAGTTTCCATAAAACCTAAAGCATCTGTTCCAATTCTTTGATAAATAACTTGCATAGTCCCTGCAATTATTAAAGCTAATGTAAGACCTAACATTCCAATATTCATCATCCAAAAACTAGCAAGTTCAACTTTTTGAGCTTTTGCACAGTTTCCACCAGTTCTTCCTCTTAAAATAGGCATTGTATATGAAACAATTGTAAATAAAATCATAATATAAGCCCCATAAAAAGATAAGTGCCCATGTGCTGCTGTTAATTGTGTTCCATGAGTAAAGTAATTTACAGGTGCTAAAGTATGTAAAAATCCTAAGACACCAGCTCCAAGGAATGCCATTACTGCAGTACCTTTTGCCCACGTTAAAGCAATTTTATTTTCATGATTAATTCTTCTATTTTTTGTCATTGCAAATGCAAATAAAATCATCATAAAGAAAGGAAGTGGTTCAACTGCTGAGGCAATAGATCCAAGCCATAACCAATAATCAGGAGTACCAATATAGAAGAAGTGATGACCTGTTCCAACAACACCAGAAACTAATGTCATAGCAATAATTAAATATAACCATTTATCAATATGTTCTCTATCAACACCTGTTACTTTAATAAGTACAAATGCTAAAATTGCACCCATAATCAATTCCCAAACACCTTCAACCCATAAGTGAACAACATACCACCAGAAAAATTTATCTAATACTAAGTTATCAGGAACATAAAAGGCGAATAAAAAGAATACAGCAAGTCCAATTAGTCCTGTAATTAAAACAATAGAAATAACTGTTTTTCTTCCTTTAAGTATTGTCATACCAATATTTAAAACAAAGGCTAAGGCAACAATAACAATACCAATTTTTGTAATAGTTGGTTGTTCTAAGAATTCTCTTCCCATAGTAGGAAGTAAGTCATTCATTGTTAATTTAGCTAATTCTGCATAAGGAACTAAAAGATAACCTAATATTGTAGCAACGCCTGCTGCAGCAAATACCCAGAAAGTAATAATTGCTAACTTAGGACTCCAAAGTTCTGTTTCTGACTCTTCTGGAACTAAATAATAAGCAGCACCCATAAAACCAAAAAGAATTAAAACTATAAGTAAGTTTGTATGAACCATTCTTGCAACATTAAAGGGAATATAAGGGAATAAAAAGTCACCAAATATATATTGTATTCCTAAAGTTAAACCAAAAAGCATTTCTCCAGCTAAAAGAATCAATGCAAAAATAAAGTATGGTTTTGCAACCATTTGTGATGTATATTTCATATTTTTCTCCTATCCTTCAATATTTGGTGGCCATTCATTGTCATCAATTTTTGATGTCCAAATCAGGAAATCAGCAAGATCATTAACTTCTTGCTCATTTAAGTTAAACTGCGGCATTTTTCTTCTATGTGGTTCATTTAGAGGTTGTGCAGCCATCCATCCTTGCATATATGCTTTAAAAGATGCTTCATCTGAAGCTCCTCTTCTATCAAATACATTCCCAAGTTCAGGTGCATAATATGCTCCTTCTCCCATTATTGTATGACAACCAACACAATTATTAACTTCCCATAAATGTTTTCCATGTGCTACAGATTTTGTAATCATGTGAGCATTAGATAATTTAGGAACTTGTTGGACAGTGTCAAATGTCAATCCTGCAAATACTAAAATAGCAAAAAGGCTTCCACCAAAATAGATGTTTCTAGCCATATTTTTTGTTATTCGTTCATTCATTCTAACTCCTTCTTTTAATTCTACCTATAAGTAGTATTTTGAAATAGTACCAAAGTTAACTTTAATTCTACCTTTAAGTAGTATATAAAATTTAAATGGTTAAAATTTCTTTAGATATAATTCTTTAAAGGGAAAAAATGCAACTACACAATACAACACAATATGCAATTAGAATACTAAGTTATATAGCTAAATTTGGTGATTCTAGGTTATATTCAGCAAAAGAATTATCAGAGACTTTAAATATTCCATATAAGTTTTTAACAAAAATAATGACAGAACTTGTAAAATCAGAATTTGTAAACTCTATAAAAGGAAGAGAAGGGGGATATAAATTAGCTCGTGCTTCAAAAGAGATTAGTGTTTATGATATATTAGGAAGTTTTAAAGAATTAGAAGATGATACTAAATGTGTTTTAGGAATAGGCGAGTGTGACGGGAATAATAAATGTGCCTTACATGATCAATGGATTGAACCAAGAGATTTAATACGTAAGATGTATAAAGATACGACCTTAGATAAACTTGAAGGACAAGAGTTTAAAATGTAGTTTTATATTTTAGGAATATAAAATGATATTCCTATTAAAAATATTATTAGAATCAGCCATATAGATAAAAACAGTCTGTATTTCAAATCTACATTTTTTAGTCCCATAAAATAATCAATAATTACTTGAGCTTTTATAAAAGTAATAATAAGAACAATAATAATTAATGTAAAATTAAAAGTTTCACTTTTCCCTAAGAAGTAAGTGAGAGTTGTTAATAAAAGAAGGCTTATATAAATAATTGAGGTTTTGTTCATTTTATCTCATTATCTCATAATGTAAATTAACGGAAATAAAATTATCCATAATAAATCCACCATATGCCAATATGAAGCGCCTGTTTCTAATCCTATGTGATTAGACTGTGTATATGCACCAACTTTTGTTTTTTTGTAAAGATTAAAAAGTATAATTACGCCTAAAAGAACATGCAAAAAATGAAATATCGTTAGAAGAAAATAGAACATAAAAAAACTATTTGTACTTAAGTTTATTCCTTCTTCATATTTTTGTGAGAATTCAAAAATCTTTAATATTAAAAATATAGTTCCTAAAGAAATTGCAGCTAAAATATAGTTTGAAGCTACAAAAAAAGTATTTGCTCTTTGCTTTTTTTTTATAGTTTCAATTGCTTTTACAATAAAAAAACTACTTGTAATTAGAAAAATTGTATTAATAAAACCATAACTTTGTTCAAGTAAAAGTTGAGATTGATTAAAAAGCTCAATATCTAAGCTTCTTGAATATGCATATCCTAGAAATAAAGCACCAAAGGTGACTAGTTCTATGTATATAATTATCCAAATGGCAAAATCGCCAGGTGGATATTTTTTTATAGTTTTTTGCATATACTCTTAATATTTAGTTTTAAACACTAAACATAATTTGAGATAAAAATACAATAATAATAACTAAAACAAAAGGTAATAAATGACCTTTAAATACAAAAGGTTGTATTCCAAAAAATACTTGTAATATTCCTCTTAATCCTAGCCAAGAACCTAAAAATGCCTTAATAGCTAAAACTATTTGAAAATTAGAAAATCCATTTTCTATTGAGCCAAAGTTTATATGAAATAAATAAAGTCCTGAAACAACGGCAACAACTAAAGCTTTTGGAACTAAAGCTCTTGTAAACTTGGCAAAATATGCTCTTACTTCATCATACTTTTCTTCACTTAATGTTTTTTTCATTCTCATTAAAATAAGATTATCAGTAAATAAAAAACCACCATAAATTAAAACTGAAAAAAGATGAACTAGTTTTATAAAAACATAAATCATATACTACATTCCACCAAGTTTTGCTTTTACATTATCATCTGCCATTGAGATATTCCAAACAGGTTCCCATACAACTTCTACTGATGCTAATTGTGCTTTTGGTAATTCTCTTAAAACTGCTTCTTCAACCCATTGAATAATCATTTGATGAAGGGGACAAGCTTTTGTACTAAGT
>JBFHGG010000029.1:0-30525 GCA_041583235.1 Halarcobacter sp. | reverse complement strand
ACTAAAAAGTGTTGCTAATATTGTAATAATTGCAGTTGCGGTTACTACAGCTTCCATAGGAAGTCCTGCATCTGCAAGAATAAATCCATTTACTGGAACAATATACATCATAGTTAAAAATGTTGTAAATCCAGCAGATAATTCTGTACTAACAGTTGTATTATGTTCTTTTAGCTTAAACATAAGTTTATCCTTAAATTTTAAAATTAAGTTTTTATTATACTTAAGCTAAGGTAAATTTTTAGTAAAAAATTGTATAAAATGTACAATTTAAAAATTAATAAGAATTTAAAAAAAAAGAATAATCATGAATATTACAAATGAATGTGTAAATTGTATTGTTTCACAAATAGATAAAGCTACCAAATTATTAGACTTAGATAAAAAACTTTCAAGTGAAATTATGAAAGAAGTAAATAAAAGAGCAAAGAAGTTTTCTTTTAATGAAACCCCACCTTTTATTGCAAAAGATGTATATGAATATCTTGGAGAAATGACAAAATTAAAAGACCCATTAGAAAGTTTAAAACAAGAATCAATAAAAAAGGCTATTTCATACCTTCCTCTTATAAATAAAAAAATTAAAAATAGTGAGGATAAAATTTTTACGGCAATAAAAGCAGCAGTTGCAGGAAATGTAATAGATTTTGCAACAGAAAAAGAATTTTCCTTAGATGAAGAAATAAACTCTATTTTTCATACAGATTTTTCAATAAATCATTATGAAAAATTTAAGGAAAAACTTTTAAAAACTAATGAATTAATAATTCTAAGTGATAATGCTGGAGAAAATGTCTTTGATAAAGTTTTAGTTAAAACAATAAAAGAGGAATTACCAAAAGTAAAAATATATTATGCAACAAGAGGAAAAGCAATTATAAATGATATTACAACAAAAGAAGCTTTTCAAGTTGGCATTGATGAATATTGTGAAGTTATAAGTTCAGGTGTTGATACTCCTGGACTTGAGAAGAAAAGAGCAGATAAAAATTTCTTAAAACTTTTTCATAAAGTACCTTTAGTTTTATCAAAAGGAATGGGAAATTTTGAGTGTTTAGAATCATACAAAGATGAACGAGTTTTCTTCTTATTTAAAGTAAAATGTGAGGTAGTAGGAAATAAAATCCAAAGAAATCTTGGTGAAATTATTTTAAAAAGAGGATAAAAAAGAGATTTAAGAAATTAAATCTCTTAAACCCTTTATTCCTTTTTCTATCTCTTTTTTTGTTGAATTAGAAAAATTAAATCTTGCCTCTTTTGAAACTCTTTTATCGCTAAAAAAAACAGAAGCAGGAACAAAAGCAATATTTTTTTCAAGTGCTTTTTTTGCAAGAATAAAACTATCTTCTTGAAAATGTCCATAAATAAACATTCCGCCCTTTGGTTTTTCAAACGTAAAACTTGGAATATATTTTTCCATGCAAGCACTCATAAATTCCATTTTATTTTTATATTTTTTTCTAATTAACTCTAAATGTTTAAATAAATTATTATCTTCTAAATACTGATTTAATAACATTTGATTAAAAGTTGGTGTATGTAAATCTAAGGCCTCTTTTGAAACTAAAATTTCATCAATCAACTCTTTTTTTGTTCTAATCCAACCTACTCTAAGACCTGGAGCTACGATTTTTGAAAAAGATCCAAGATGAAAACTTTTTTCATAATCTTTTGATATTGGTTTTTTTATCTTTGCATTAAAATTTAATAAAGAGTATGCTGCATCTTCAATAATATATGACTTTTTTTCTTTTATAATAGATAATATCTCTTCTCTTCTTTTTTTACTTAAGCATTTTGTTGTTGGATTAATAAAATCACTCATAATATAAAGTCCAGAGTTTTGTTTTAAGCTATTTTTTAAAGAACTTGTTTTTTTAAACTCTTTGATATCTAAACCTAAAATTTTAAAAGCACTAAGAGCCCCTAAATAAGAAGGAGATTGAACAAAAACTTCTTTTTCAAAAAATGTTTTAGAAATAATATCAAAGGCTTGTTGGCTACCTGTAGTTATCAAGATTTCATCTTTTGTTGTTGGAAAATCAAAGTTATTTGTATATATTGAAGCTATTTTTTCTCTTAAACTTTCATTCCCTTGAGATTTTGAATACTGCATAGATAAAGGATTTTTAAAAACTTTTGATGATGCTTTTTTTAATTCTTTCATTGGAAATAGATTTAAATCAGGTAATCCTCCTGCAAAAGATATTGTATTTTCGTTTGTTGCATCTAGAATCTCTCTAATATATGATCTTTCGATTTTATTCTGCATTTTTCCCATTTTTTCTATTTCCCTTAATTTATTTTGATTTGTTGATTATAATTAAATAAGAAAATTCTTTCTTTATCTTAAATTTCATTTTTTTTGTCTTATATTGCTATTTTTGATATAATAGTTTATGAAAAAAACTACGAAAATTTTAAGAAATGATATTTTAAATAAAACATATCATTATATTTATAGAAATTTAGAACATCAAATTACACTTGATGAATTGGCACGTTTAAACTCAGTTAGTAAATATCATTATCATAGAATAATAAAAGAAGAAACAAAAAGTACACTTTTTTCTTTAATTAGTATTATTAGATTACAAAAAGCGGCTAATCTTTTATTAACAAATACTGATTCAACAATTAGTGAGATAGCTTCATCTTGTGGTTATATGTCACACTCTTCTTTTATAAAAGCTTTTAAAAAAAGATATCAATATACTCCAACAAAATGGAGAGAAGGTGCTTATAAGAAATATTCTAAAGAACTTTTAAAAGCATTTCCAAATGATAAAGATTTTACAAAAATTGAACCTGAAATAAAAGTATGTAAAGCAATTAATTGTGCATATATTAGACATAAAGGTTATAATAAAGAAATAAAAAAAACATGGCAAAAACTAAAAGCCATTGCTTATGAGAAAGGAATAGTTGAATATAAAGAGATAGCTTTATATCACGATAATCCAACTATCACTCCTTTACAAGAGTGTTCATATGTTGCTTGTATTGAAGTTTCAAAAGATTTTAAAGAGATTAGTACCCTAGAAATTCCACAATCTCTATGTGCAGTTTTTTCTTTAAAAGGAGAGTATGGTGATTTATTAAATTTTATTAGATATGTTTATCATTTTTGGTTGCCAAATTCAGGCTATCAAGCAAAAACGATTCCATCTTATGTGATTTATAAAAAAAATCTTTTTACAATTGAAAATATAAATGAAAATAATTTTGAGCTAAGTTTATATATACCTATTGCGGTAGCTTACTAAAATCAGTTTTATAAATATATTTTGCAATCTCCTTTAGCGTGTATTCATCATAAGCAAGTTCTGGCATAAGCTCAAATTCATCAATAGAATGTTGCATAATAGACATCTCTTTATTTGGTTCTAAAATCCAAGTTGCCATATATTGAATAAAATCTTCTTCTTTAGGAAATGCTCTTAAATAGTTTTCTCTAACTTCTGCTATAGAAGGTGCCGATTTTTTTTCATTTATATAGTGACAAGTTACACAATTTCCTTGAAAAAAAAGCTCCCCATAATCTATTGCAAATATATTTGTAAAAAACAATAATGATATTAATAATATTTTCATAAGTTAATATTATCAAATTTTTTATATTTTACTTATGATTTATATCAAATATTTAATACAAAAAACAATTTTTTAATTAAAACAACAGATAAAATTAAATAATTTTTTAGGGTACTTGTTTTATAATTAGAACAAATGTTCTAATTTTTTAAAAAAGGAAAAAGGAATGAAAAAAGTATTCATTTTTCTGCTTATATTAGGTTTCTTTAGTGTAACGCTACAAGCTTCAATAACTTTTGCTATATTAAGTGATAATAAAAGTAAAATAAAAACAAATATAGTAACACAAATTAAACAAGAGATTCAGAGCCTAACAAAAGGTGAGTTTAATACTAACTTCCCCGTATCAAAACAATTTTATGGAAACTCTTCAAATGACAAATTAGAAAGATATTTTAAAGCTTTACAAAATGATGCTAATGTTGATATTATCATTACAATTGGATTAAATGCTAGCGAAATTGCAAAACAGAGTAAAATATTAAATAAAGTGACTTTCGCTCCTTTTATCTTTGAATCTGTAACTGCTTCAAAAAATCAAAGTGGAATAAAAAATTTTAATTATCTAAAACTCGACATCTCATTTGAAAAAGAGCTTCAAAATTTTTTACAAATTACAAAATTCTCAAACTTAAGCATATTAATAGATGATGATTTTTATAAAAGTTTTCCAAAAACAATAAACTTTATTCAAGAAGTTACAAAAAAACAAAATATAAAAATTAATTTTTTACGACAAAAAAATCCAAATGATAATTTGTTAGATAAAATTCCTAATAATACTGATGCTGTTATGATTTCTGCTCTACCAAAAATAAGTGCTAAGGCAAAAAAAGAATTAATCAAAGGTTTAATATCATTAAAAATTCCTAGTTATACTCTTAGTCCTGAAATAAGTGTAGAAGAAGGAATTTTAGCTTCTTCATTAAGTGAAGAGATGTTTAAAAGACGTCTTCGAAAACTTTCATTAAATATACAAGCAGTCTTAAGAGGAGAAGAAGCAAGCAAACAAGATATTATCTTTAAAGAAAATCATGCACTTACTCTTAATATGCAAACAGCAAAAGAAATTGGAGTTTATGCTGATTTTAAACTTTTAAGAAATATCAAACTTATAAATGAAAAACAAACAAATAAAGAAAATTTGAGTTTAGAAGAAGTTGCAAAAGAAGTCATTGAAAAAAATCTTTCAATTATTGCAGGGAAAATAGGAGTTCAAATTGCAAATAAAACAGTAAAGGAAGTAGAATCAGTCTTTTATCCAAAATTAATTGCAAATTTATCTTACACACAATTAAACGATGATAATGTTTATGTTGAATATGGGTTTTATGCAAAAAAAAGTTCTGAAGCTTCAATACAATTAGAACAAATACTTTTTTCAGAAAAAGCACTTGCAAACTTGGAAATTCAAAAAGAGCTAGAAATAGCTATAAAAGCACAACAAGAAGCACTTGAATTAGAAGTGATAAAACAAGCAACAACAGTTTATCTAAATGTTCTAGTTGCACAAACTTATGTAAAAATTGCAAATGATAATCTGGCTCTAACACAAGACAATTTAAAACTTGCTAGAAGCCGTGTTGATTTAGGAGTATCTGATCGTTCTGACCTTTATTATTGGCAAAGTAAAATAAGCACTACAAAACAAGACCTTTTAAGTGCAAAAGCAAAACTTTCAAAAGCAAAAGATCTTTTAAAACGTATTTTACATAGACCAGTTGAGCAAGATATTACTATAGGAACAATTAATCTTGAAAAACTACATCAACTTCTTGGAAATCAAAGACTGATAAAAGAAGTTGGAAATGAAAAAAGTTATAAACAAATGGCAGACTTTTTTATTAAATATGCTTTAGCAAATGCACCTGAACTAGAAAGTGTAAATGCTCAACTACTTGCACAAAAACGCCAACTATTATCACAAAAAAGAGCTTATTATACTCCAAGTATAGTTCTTGCTGGTGAAGTTAATCATGTTTTAGATGAACAAAGAAGTCCTATCTCAACTTTTGTTCTTGAAGATGAAACAAATTGGCAAGCATTACTTAAACTTTCCCTACCTCTTTATGAGGGTGGTGCAAAAAAAGCAAGAAAAGAACATACTCAATTGCAGATACAACAACTTAATATAAAATATCTAAATCAAATAGAAAATATTAAAAATAATATTTGGGCTGATCTGCATAATATGAAAGCTAGTTATCCTGCTATTTCACTTTCTAAAGAAGCAGCTATAACAGCAAAAAAAAGTTTTGAAATTATTCGTGCAAATTATGCAAAAGGTACACGAGCAATGACGGATCTATTAATCTCACAAAATGCAAAACTTGCAGCAGATAGTGCATCAGTTAATGCAATTTATCAATTTTTAATTGATTTTACAAAACTTCAAAGAGATATAGGTAATTTTGATTTTTTTCTTAATAAAGAAGGATATAACACATTAAGTAAAAATCTAGAAATATTATTAAAAACAAGTAAGGAATAAGACTTTCATGAAAAAAATTATATATATTATGATTATCATAATAATTGGGATAGGTGCAAAAATTACTTATAACTATTTTAATCAAGTGAGTAACTTGGAAGGTTTTGCCTTTGGCAACGGGAGAATTGAGACTACACAAGTTGATATTTCAACTAAACTTCCTGGAAGATTAGAAAGTATATTAGTTCAAGAAGGAGATATGCTAAAAAAAGGAGATATTCTTGCAAGAATAGATAGTAAGGAACTAAATTCAAAACTTATACAAGCTAAGGCACAAGTTGAACAAACAAAACAACAAAAGAATTATGCTCTAGCCTTAGAAAAAGAGAGTCAAAGTGCTTTAAACTATAGTAAAAAGAATTTAGCCCGTATTAAAGCTCTTTATATTGATGATAATATTCCTTTAGCAACATTACAAGAAAGTGAAACTGCTGTTGAACGTGCTAAGGCAGTACTTGAAGCCTCTAAAGTTCAAGTAATAAGTGCAGATTCTAGTATTAAAGCAGCTCAAGCGCAAGTAGAAACTATTCAAATAAATATTAATGATAGTACACTCTTTTCGCCAGTTAATGGAAGAGTCCTTTATCGTCTTATGGAACCAGGTGAAATAGTAGGAAGTGGTGGCAAAATTCTTTCTGTTTTAGAATTAACAGATACTTTTATGACTATATTTTTGCCAACATCTGATGCTGGATTAGTTAATGTGGGGGCAGAAGCACGTATTGTTCTAGATGCCTTGCCTAAACTTGCTATTCCTTCTAAAGTTAGTTTTATTTCTCCTGAAGCGCAATTTACACCAAAAGAAATTGAAACACAAAATGAAAGAGAAAAATTAATGTTTCGAGTGAAAGTTAAGATTAATCCTACTTTACTTGAACAACATCTCAATAAAATTAAAACAGGACTACCAGGAATGGCCTATATTCGTCTTGATAATACCAAGGAATGGCCACAAATGCTTAGTAATGTAGCGAAAATACAATAAGCATGCATTATGTAGCAAAACTCAACAATGTTACTCACACTTATGGTGAGAATATAGCTATTGATGATGTATCTATAGATATTCCTTCATCTTGTATGGTTGGGTTAATTGGACCTGATGGGGTAGGTAAATCTTCAGTTATGGCTTTAATTTCTGGAGTTAGAAAATTACAAAGTGGAAGTGTTGAAGTCTTAGGCATTAATATAAATAATGCAAAAAATCGTAATGATATTTGTCCTAAAATTGCATATATGCCACAAGGACTTGGAAAAAATCTTTATATGTCACTTACTGTATATGAAAATTTAGAGTTTTTTGCACGTCTTTTTGAACAAGATAAAAAAGAGAGAAGCGCTCGAATAGAAATCTTATTAGAGAGTACAGGACTTCTAAATTTTAAAGATAGACCAGCAGGAAAACTTTCAGGTGGAATGAAACAAAAATTAGGTCTTTGTTGTGCACTTATTCATGATCCAGACTTATTAATATTAGATGAACCAACAACTGGTGTTGATCCACTTTCACGTAGACAATTTTGGACTCTAATAAATAGAATTAGAAATAATAGAAAAGATATGAGTGTATTAGTTGCAACAGCTTATATGGAAGAAGCTGAAAAGTTTGATTATCTCATTGCTATGGATGAAGGGAAAATTCTATCTTCAGGAACTCCTAAAGTTTTAAAAGAACAGACAAATACTAATAACCTTGATGCTGCTTTTATTGCTTTACTTCCAGAAGAAAAAAGAAGTAAACATAAAACACTTGTAGTTCCAGCTTATACAAATAATAATGATGACTACGCAATTGTTGCAGAAGATCTTACTATGTGTTTTGGTGATTTTACAGCAGTTGACCATGTTAATTTTAAAATTAAAAAAGGGGAAATTTTTGGTTTTTTAGGTTCTAATGGTTGTGGAAAAACAACAACTATGAAGATGCTTACAGGACTTATCCCTCCAAGCCAAGGAAAAGCGTGGTTATTCGGAAAAAGAACAAATAGCCGTGATTTAGAAATTCGTAAAAATGTTGGATTTATGACTCAGGCTTTTTCCCTCTATTCAGAATTAACTGTTTATCAAAATCTTCTTTTACATGCAGAACTTTTTCATATTAATGAAAATGAAATAGAAGATAGAATAAAAGAGATGTTGGTACGTTTTGATTTAGAAGAGTATAAAAATAGTTTTGCTTCGAGTTTACCTCTTGGTATTAGGCAACGTTTATCTCTAGCCGTTGCTGTTATTCATAAACCTCAAATGTTAATATTAGATGAACCAACTTCAGGTGTTGATCCTATTTCAAGGGATAATTTTTGGGAACTTTTAGTAGATTTAGCTAGAAATGATGGCGTAACAATTTTTATTTCAACTCACTTTATGAATGAAGGTGAAAGATGTGATAGAATATCTTTAATGCACCAAGGAAAAGTTCTTGATAGTGATACTCCTAAAGCACTAAGTAAAAAAAAAGGGAAAGATAATTTAGAAGATGCTTTTATTGATTATCTTGAAGAAGCTAGCAAAGAAAAAATTGAAGATAGCAATATCTCTATTTCTCAAACAAATAAAAATGTAAAAGTAAAAAGAAAATACTTTAGTTTAGCTAGACTTTTTGGTTACAGTTATAGAGAGTCTTTAGAACTTATAAGGGACCCAATAAGACTAGCTTTTGCACTTATAGGAATGATTTTTTTACTTTTTATTATGGGTTATGGAATAACAATGGATGTTGAAAACTTGCGTTTTTCTTCATTAGATTATGATAAAACTCCACAAAGTAGAGATTATATTCAAAATATTTCAGGCTCACGATATTTTGTTGAACACACATCTTTATCTTCTCAAGAAGAACTAGACCAAAGCATGAAAAGTGCAGAACTTACAGTTGCTATAGTAATTCCCCCTGGTTTTGGAAAAAGTTTGCTTAGAGGTAAAGTTGTTGAGGTTTCAGCTTGGGTTGACGGCGCAATGCCTTTTAGAGCCGAAACAATTGGAGGTTATCTTTTAGGAATGCATTATGATTATATTAAAAAATTAGCAATGCAAACCTATGGAGTCAAAGTTAATCTAAGCCAAGCAAATATTGAAATGAGATATAGATATAATCCAGATTTTAAAAGTATTTTTGCAATGGTTCCTGCTGTAATTCCTATATTACTTATTTTTGTTCCTGCAATATTAATGGCACTAAGTGTTGTGCGAGAAAAAGAAATGGGTTCTATTACAAACTTTTATGCAACACCTGTTACTAAATTAGAATTTCTTATTGGAAAACAATTGCCATATATAATAGTTAGTATGATAGGTTTTTTTGGATTAGTAGGCTTGGCAATTTGGGTTTTTGCTGTGCCTATAAAAGGGAGTATTTTAACCTTTAGTTTTGCCGCACTTCTTTATATCATTACAACAACAGGCCTTGGATTATTAATATCTTCTTTCGCTAAAACGCAAATTGCTGCACTTGCAGGGACTGCAATTTTAACCCTTATTCCTACAATTAATTTTTCAGGCTTAAAAGATCCAGTAAGTTCATTAGAAGGAATAGGAGCAATTATAGGAACAATATTTCCTGTAACATATTTTATTAATATTAGTCGAGGTATTTTTAGTAAAGCAGTAGACTTTTCTGCATTATCAAGTGATTTATTAGCCTTACTTATTGCAATTGTAATTATTACATTTAGTAGTATATTATTGTTAAAAAAACAGGAGTTATGATGAAAAAGCATTTAAAAAATATTTTTCGTCTTGGGGTTAAAGAGTTTCAAACACTTTGGCATGATAAAGTAATGGTGATTTTAATTGCATATATTTTTTCTTTTGCAATTTATATAGATGCCACTTCTACATCAGTTGAAATACATAATGCATCTATAACTTTTGTAGACCAAGATCGTTCTAGCTTATCAGCTCGTGTTATCGATGCCTTTTACCCTCCACGATTCAAAATTGCAGGTATTGTTTCGCAAGAAAAAGCAGATAAAGGTATGGATGCGGGAGATTATACTTTTTCCATAGTAATTCCTTCTGGTTTTGAAAAAAAAATAATAAGTGGAAAAACGGCTAATTTACAATTAAATATAGATGCAACACGTATGACACAAGCTGGTGTAGGAGCAGGATATATTGAACAAATAATTGAAAAAGAAGTAAGTGCTTTTTTACAAAAGCCTGCTATTGAACTTCCCATAAATTTAATAACAAGAATGAAATATAATCCTAATTCAGAAAGTACTTGGTTTGGTAGTGTTATGGCTATAATTAATTATATTTCAATGCTTTCAATTATGTTAGCAGGTGCTGCACTTATTAGAGAACGGGAACACGGAACACTTGAACATTTAATGGTTTTGCCTATAAATGCAACTGAAATAATGCTTGCAAAAATTTGGTCTATGGGACTTGTAGTATTAGTTGCAGTAATTTTTGCTTTAGAGTTTATAGTTCAAGGAGTATTATCAGTTCCAATATCAGGTTCTATTCCACTATTTTTATTAGGAACAATATTAATCCTCTTTGCTACAACATCAATGGGAATTTTCATGGGAACAGTAGCAAAAACTATGCCACAATTTGGTTTGATATTTATTATGACAATAATACCCATTATGATACTTTCTGGAACTTTAACTCCTTTTGAAAGTATGCCTCAAGCCTTGCAATATTTAATGTATCTTGTACCTACTAGTCATTTTGTGAGTTTTGCTCAGGCAGTACTTTATAGAGGTGCAGGGATTAATATTGTGTGGATTGATATGTTATGGATTTTTTTAATAGGTATGACTTTTTTCCTATTAACTTTAACACTATTTAGAAAAAGTTTGGAGTCAGAATAATGAATAGAAAAACATATAAAAAAGAACTCTATGATTTACAAGTTGAATTAGTAAAATATCAAAAACATGTTATTGAAAATGACTTAAAAGTTTGTTTAGTTTTAGAAGGGAGGGATACATCTGGGAAAGATGGAATTATTAAACGTTTTATGGAACATTTAAGTCCAAGAGAAGCTAGGATTGTTGCACTAAATAAACCTTCTGATAGAGACAAAAAATCTTGGTATTTTCAGCGTTTTGTTCCATACTTACCTGTAGATGGTGAAATAGTTTTTTTCAATCGTAGTTGGTACAATAGAGCAGGCGTTGAAAGAGTTATGAGTTTTTGTGAAGAAAAAGATTATACTAGTTTTATGCAAGAAGTTGGCAGTTTTGAACATTTATTAACCCATTCTGAAATTAATTTTTTTAAATATTATTTAGATATTTCAAAAAAAGAACAAAAAAAACGTCTTGAAAAAAGAAGAAAAAATCCACTTAAACAATGGAAAATAAGTCCTATTGATAAAAAAGCACAAACTATGTGGAATGAATATTCCCAAGCAAGAGATACTATGTTTACCCAAACAAATTTTATCTATGCTCCATGGGTTATTATACATACAGATTGTAAAAGAGAGGCAAGAATTAACATTATTAAACATTTCTTAAGTCATGTGCAATATCCAAATAAAAAAGATGAAAAACTAATTTATGATGTTAATATCATTTTTAATTTTAATTTAGATTATTATGATAAAAATCTAATAAGTAAATAAGAAGGAATTAGCTTTTGTCCAAACGTAAAAATGATATTATAAAAATGTCTATTAATCTTTTTAATGAAAAGGGTTATATAAATACCTCAACAAGACATATTGCTGAAAATATGAATATTAGTGTGGGGAATCTTTATTATTACTTTAAAAACAAAGAGGAAATTTTAATTGAAATATTTACTCATTTTATTGATGAAATTCTATATGAAGTAATAGAAATAAATTTCGATGTAGATACAATGTTTCTTTTTGAAGATTTATTAATTAAAAATTATCAAATAGAGAGTAAATATGCATTTTTGACGACTGAAATTAATACTATCATAATAAATAGTCCAAATTTTAAAAAAATACGTCAAAAATCTCTTCTTTCGGAAATTGATTTATTTAAAAAATTGATTAAACATCAAATAAAATTTGGTTATATACAGGAATTAGAGGAAGAAGAAATTAACTTTCTTATCTCAAATATTTGGACTATTGCAACTAGTAGTCATACTTTTTGGTCACTTTTAGAAAAGAACCTTGAAGATAATTTAAAAAATTCAGTACGTAATATTTATTATTTTTTAAAACCCTATTTTACAAAAAAAAGATTATCTTTAAAAGAGCCTAATAAACAATTAAAAGAAATAGATCTTTTTTTATCTAGTAAAAAGTAATTTAAAAATCTTTTTTAGTTTATTACTATAATTGGAACAATTTTTAAAACTACTTTTTTATCAACTCTTTTTTCTAGGTTTTCTTTTATTAAATTATAATTATCTAAAGATAAATGATTATTTGAAACAACTTCTATATTAATAAAAATAGTATCTTTTTTATTTTCAAGAGTATTAATATTTAATTCTACTTTTTCATTATTTATAAGTATAGATTTAACACTATTTAACTTATTATAGTAATTATTTTTTTCTACAACTTGCATAAAAGATAAGAATAGTGGTATTGTAATAAGTCCCGTTAATATAGAAGTATAAAAAATTCCTTTTTTTGCTCTTTTTATTGGAGCAAAACCTAAAACTATAAAAGTTAAAGCAGCACTTAAAGTAATTCCTACTAAGTTTGTAATAAAAAGTAAAAAAGAGCCATAAATAACCTCTATATTGCCAAGTCCAAGACCAATACCAGTTACACTTAAAGGTGGAACTAATGCAACTGCTATTGCAACACCAGCAAGGGATTTGGCAACTTCTTCTTTTGATGTTGCATAGGCTCCAGCAATCCCAGAAAAAATAGCAACCATTAAGTCTAATAAATTTGGATTTAATCTTCCTTGCATCTCAGATGTTATTTGCTCTAAGGGCATAAATAAAGTAAAAATACTAGAAAATAACAAAGCCATAAAAACACCAAAAATTAATGTTTTTGCACTTTCAATCAATAAAAATACATCAGCACGCACAACTCCCATTGACAAAGATATTATAGGTGCCATTAAAGGTGCTAAAATCATAGCACCTATAATTACAGGTGAAGAGTTTGCAAATAGACCTGTTGTGGCTAATAAAGTACTTAAAATCATTAAAATCAAATATGTATAAGAAAAATTTGCACTATCTTTTAAACTTATTAATAAATCTTTAAAATCATCATCACTTGCTTTCTTAAATAAAGGTAGTTTCCCTCCAATTAAAATACTACTAAGCTCTGCCTTTGGCAATGAATTTAATTTAATAACATCTTTTTCTTCTTCATGCTTTTCATCATTTTTAACAATTTCAATTAAATTTCTTCCTAAATGCATATTAATACAATCTTGCATTACTTCAATCTCAATAAATTCTGCTTGATACAATTCTGTATTATCTATCTTATAATCCAAGACTCCATCTGAAGATATATTAAGTTTTGATGTTTTAATAAAACCTAAACTTTTGGGTAAAGAGACTAAAGAAATTCTTTGATAAAAAAAGATTGCTAATAAATACCAAATATAGGAAAGTAAGGAAGTTGGAGCCAAAATATAGGCATTTAACTTACCATCATGAATAGATAATTCATCTTTAATTGCAGATTCTTGATTCGCCATAGAAGAATGTTCAAGAATAGTAATTCCTGAAGCTGCTGTTTGTATTAAATGATCTTTTGAAGTTTTTAAAAGATAACTTCTAAATGAAATATGCTTAAGATTATTAAAAAATATTTTAATTTTATCTAATCTAGTATTCTCATTATAATCAATTCTATTCATGCCATGCATATCCCCAATGGAAATACGATTTAAAGCAATAAAATCATTGCAGCTTAATAAATCTATTTTACTTAATAATAAAGTATTAAAAGCATCATCAATAGCCTCATTTAAATTTTTTGAAATAGCATAATTTTTCATAGCAACAAGGCAATCTTCATTTGGTAAAATTCCTAAAGAAATATTTTTATATAAATGATTTTGGAAAAATTTTTTAATATTATTATCATCTAAATATAAAAGAAATAAAATATTATTTTCATGATTATCAAATATTTTATCTTCAGAAAATACCAATATTTCACTTTTATATTTTTCATTTATATAATCAAAAATTTCAAAAAGAGTTTTTTCCTCTTTATTTTGAGTAATAAAATAAACATTTTTATACATTTATACAAATCCTTTTAAATTATTATAGTACATAATTCATTTTTTATATAAAAAAAATAAATTATATGTTAGGATTTATTAAATAAGCTTTAGTATAAGCGTATACTAAAGACAAAACCTCAAATAATACGGAGTATTTATATGTTTAAAGATATATCAATAAAGTTAAAGCTTTTAGTTACTGTAATAGGAGCCATTTTAACAATTTCAATAATTATGGAAATTGAAACTATTTACGCAATGAAACATGAGGCAGAAATCATTATAAAAGATTCAGAAGAAGCAGCATATAAAGGAAAAGAAGAAGAAGTTAAAAATTATGTATCTTTAGCTTATAAAACAGTTGAATCTTATTATGCAAGAACAGCACCTGATAAAATTAAAGATGAAGTTGCAGGTTATTTAAAAGAACAAACAAATTACATGTTTTCCATTTTAGAAGGAGAATATGAAAAAAATAAAAATACACTTTCCCAAACACAAATGCAAGATTATTTAAAATCAATTATTACATCTACAAAGTTTGGAACAAATAATTCAGGATACTTTTTTGTATATGATACAGAAGGTACAAATGTAGTTCTACCACCTAAACCTGAACTACAAGGTAAAAACTTATTACATATAAAAGATAGCAATGGTGTATTTATTATAAAAGAGCTTATTAAACATGCAAAATCAGAAAAAGCTGAAGGAATTGTTGAATATCTATGGGCAAAACCTGGTTTTGATAAACCACAAAAAAAAGTATCATATTTAAAAATGTTTAAACCTTACAATTGGATTGTAGGAACAGGAGCTTATGTTGAAGACGTAAGTGAAAAGATGAAAAAAGAAGCACTTCAGGCAATAAAAAATATGAGATATGGTAAAGCAGGTTATTTTTGGATTAATGATTCAAACCATATTGTTTTAATGCATGGAACAAAAGCGTCTTTAGATGGTAAAAATGTATATGATGTAAAAGATAAAAAAGGAACTTTTCTTTTTCAAAAAATTGTTAAAACTGCAAATGCAAAGGAAGAAGGTGGAATCGTAAGATATTACTGGTCACTTCCAGGTAAAGAAGGTGAGTTTGAAAAAATTTCTTATGTACAAAAATTTGAACCATGGGATTTTATTATTGGAACAGGAACTTATGTAACAAATATTGAAGCAGCAGCTGCTAAAATGAAAACAAATACTAAAGAGAGTATAAATAATGCAATTAAAACTTCAATTATTTCAATTGTAGTAATAGTACTACTTCTTTCATTTTTAGTTATATTCATTATGAATAAAATTATAATTAAACCATTACAAAAATTCCAAGGAGGTCTACTTGATTTCTTTAAATATGTAAATAAGGAACAATCAAATATAGACTTATTAAAAATAGAATCAAATGATGAAATTGGTAAAATGACTTCTTTAATCAATGAGAATATAAGCAAAACTAGATCTATTTTAGAACAAGATAATCTATTAATAAACGATGTAAAAGAGATTGTAAGTCATGTTGGAAATGGTTATCTTGATAAAAGAATACATAATTCAACAAAAAATGAATCTTTAGAAGAATTAAAATCGCTACTTAACAATATGCTTGATAATGTTCAAAAATTAGTGGGAACTAATATAAATGCATTAAGTAATGTATTAGAAGAATATGCAAATAGAAACTTCACTAAAAAAATTGATGCTGCTAACAGTGGTAAAATTGGTACAGATATTATAAATATGAACAAAATGATTACAAAAATCTTACAAGACAATCAAGAAGATGGAGTTAGTCTTCAAGATAAATCTTCAGAATTATCTTCAAATGTTCAAATATTAAATACTAATGCGACTAGTCAAGCAGCATCATTAGAACAGACAGCGGCATCAATAGAAGAGATAACAGGAAATATTAAACAAACAAATGAAAAAGCTCAAGAAATGTTTAATATTTCTGCCCAAACACAAGAATCAGCATGCAAAGGAAAAGAGTTAGCTTCAAAAACTGTAAATGCAATGGAAGATATAAATGAAACTGTTTTAAATATTAATGAAGCAATTACAGTAATTGATCAAATTGCATTCCAAACAAATATTCTTTCTCTAAATGCAGCAGTTGAAGCAGCTACTGCAGGGGAAGCAGGGAAAGGTTTTGCTGTAGTTGCCCAAGAGGTAAGAAATCTAGCAAGTAGATCAGCAGAAGCAGCAAAAGAGATCAAAGATCTAGTTGAAAATGCAACATTAAAAACTAATGAAGGTAAAAAAATAAGTACCTCTATGATTGAAGGATTCTCAGTTCTTGAAGAAAAAATTACAAATACAAGTAATTTAATAGATGATGTAACAAATGCTGCAAAAGAACAAAACTTGGGTATGTCTCAAATTAGTGATGCAATAAATCAACTAGATGAATTTACGCAAGAAAATGCAGCTATTGCAGATAAGACTAATAATATTGCAAAAGAAACAAATGAAATTGCAAACGATATTGTAAATAACGTAAATGAAAATAATTTTGACGGAAAAGCTTAAAGCTTTTCTGCTCATAACTTCTCTCTTATTTTAATTTTTTAGTAAAAATAAGATACTATCTCTCCTAATGGAACTTTTAGATAAAAAAAACAAAATATACTTACTTGATGAAAAGAGCTTAACTTTTCCAAGTCTAGAAATGATGCATAATGATTTAGTCGCAGTTGGAGGAGATTTCCATGCTCAAAGATTAATAAATGCCTATGAAAATGGAATATTTCCTTGGTTTATTGATGAATATAATCATATACATTGGTTCTCGCCACAAAAAAGAATGGTTTTATACCCAAATGAATTTAAGGTCTCAAAAAGTTTAAAAAAAACTATAAAAAACAAAGGGTTTATAGTTAAAACAAATACAAATTTTGAAGAAGTAATTAAAAATTGTTCAAATATAAAAAGAAAACATGAAGATGAAACTTGGATTGATGAAAATTTTATAATAGCATTTACAAATCTTTTTAAATTAGGATATGCATATTCAATAGAAACATATCTTGACGAAAAATTAGTAGGTGGCCTTTATGGAGTTTTAATAAATAATATTTTTTGCGGAGAGAGTATGTTTTCACTTGAAAGTAATGCATCAAAAGTAGCTTTTTATCATTTATGTATGCAATCAAAACAGAATGGTATTAAAATGATCGATTGTCAAGTCTACAATGAACATTTAGCTTCACTTGGAGCGAAAGAAATATCTAGAAAAGAATACTTTAAAGCCCTAAAATCTACAAATACTTAAGCTTAATTTTAGGAAAAACACTTAAAATATAATTAAGTGAGATTTACTATTATTTATATATTACTTTTTTAAATAAAAAGTCAATTGAGCTAATATAATAAAGGGGATGGAATGAAAAAAATAATTGTAACATTAGCATGTCTATATAGTTTATCGTATGCAGTGGAATACGATGCAGTAAAAGGTGAAATGTTATCACTTTCTTGTGCTTCATGTCATGGTACAGATGGAAGGTCTGTATCAACAACTCCATATATAGCAGGAATGGGTAAAAATACTTTATATAGTATTTTAATGGCTTATAAAAATGGTAAAAAAGAGGGAACTATGATGCAAAAGCATGTAAAAGGTTTCTCTAGTGAAGAGTTAGAACAAGTTAGCTATTACTTTTCAAAAATTGAAAGATAGAGGGTATTATTATGATGAATAGAAGAAATTTCAACAAACTACTTTTAGGTTCTTTTGCACTTTCACTAACTGCATGTAATAGTATTACTAATATGACAAGCTTTTTACCAAAAAATAAAAAAAGAGTAGTTGTAGTTGGTGGTGGTTTTGGTGGGGCTACTGCTGCAAAATATATTAAAAAATTTAGTCCTGAAACTGAGGTTATTTTAATTGAACAAAATGAAAACTACTATACTTGTCCTTTTGGAAATACAGTTATCGCAGGAATTAATGATATTGAATATATCAAACATGATTATAAAACTTTAGAAAGTAAATATAAAGTCAAAGTAATATATGAAAAAGCTGCAAAAGTTGATGGCTTATCTCATACTGTAACATTAGAGAATGGTGATATAATTCCATTCCACAAAGCAGTAGTATCTCCAGGAATTGATTTTAAATATGAAAAAGGTTATGTAGAAGGTTCAGAAATGTACTCTCCTCATGCATATAAAGCAGGACCTCAAACTACACTTTTAAGAAATCAACTAGAAGAGATGAAAGATGGGGGAACATTTGTGATGGTTGCTCCAAAAAATCCATTTAGATGTCCTCCTGGACCATATGAAAGAGTTTCTTTAGTTGCACATTATTTAAAAACAAATAAACCAAACTCTAAAATTATTATTTTAGATCAAAAAAATAAATTCTCAAAACAAGGATTATTTCAAGAAGGCTGGGAAGACCTTTATGGTGAAATGATTGAATGGAGAAGTGCAGAGTTTGGAGGAGAAGTTATTTCAGTTAATCCTAAAACAAGAGAAATTAAAACAGAAGATGAAGTAGTAAAAGCAGATGTATTAAATTATATTCCATCTCAAAAAGCTGGAAAACTAGCTTTTGATTCTGGTCTTACAAAAGGTGATTGGTGTCCTATTAATACAAAAACATTTGAATCTAAAATGGTAAAAGATATATATGTTATTGGAGATGCATCAATAGCAAGTAAAATGCCAAAATCTGGATTTTCTGCAAATTCGCAAGCAAAAATTGCAGCCTTACAGATTACAAGAAAATTAAAAAATCTGACAATTGTTAATCCACCAAAGTTAGCAAATACTTGTTATAGCTTAATTGCACCTAACTATGGTATTTCTGTTGCGGCTGTTTATGAAGCCAAAGAAGATGGAATAAGTGCAGTAGAAGGGGCAGGAGGATTAAGTCCTATGAATGCTACTGCCGAGTTTAGAGCACTTGAAGCAGAATATGCCATTGGATGGTATAAAAACCAAACTGCAGATATTTTCTTATAATAAATATTAAGATATGGTACTTTTTTAGTATCATATCCTTAATATAAATTAACATTTCTAGCCTATTAAAAATACTCTTACTTAGTATAATATAAATAAAAAGGCTTCAAAATGCAAGTTAATAAAATCATTTGGATTATTGGTGCTAGTAGTGGAATTGGACTTGAATTAGTAAAAAATTGTTTAAATGACAATTATAAAGTAATATTAAGTTCTAGAAACTGCGAAAATAATGCTCTTTTAGAAAAATTAAAAATACAATTTCCCTCAAATTTATATCTTTTAAATCTTGATGTAAGCTCAAAAGAAGATATAAAAAACAAAGTAAAAAAAGCTTGGAGTATTTTTAATAAAATTGATATCTGGTTTTATAATGCAGGAGCATATGAAGTTATGGATATAAACTCTTGGGATATTTCAAAATTTGAAGAGATGAATGAAGTAAATTATCTAGGTGTGATTAGAGTTATGAATGAGATTTTGCCATACTTTAAAAAACAAAAAAGTGGTCACTGGGTTTGGAATTCAAGTTTATCATCATATTTTGGACTTCCTCATGCAGGTGGATATTCCGCGCCAAAAGCAGCCTTAGTAAACTTAGCACAAGCTATACATCCAGAACTCCAAAAAGAAAATATAAAACTTCAAATAATAAATCATGGATTTGTAAAAACAAGATTAACAAATAAAAATTCTTTTAAAATGCCCCAATTAATGGAAGCTCCTTATGCTGCACAAAGAATTTTAAAAGAAATTAAAACTTCAGATTCTTTTGAAATTAGATTTCCTTTTCTTTTATCATCTTTTTTAAAACTTTTAAGTTTTTTACCATATAAACTTTCACTTAATCTTACAAAGAGGATGTTACCATGAATGCTTTAGCCTATGCATCGTTTTTTGAAACTATTAATATTAATACTAAAATAGAAGAGTATGAAAAAGTCTTTGATAAAGATGCAAAATTTAAAGACCCTTTTAATGAAGTTGTAGGACTTAAAAAAATTTATAATATATTTCAAGATATGTATGAAAAGCTTGATAATCCAAAATTTAAAGTAAAAGAAATAATCGAACAAAAAAACATTGCTTATTTAAAATGGGAGTTTATATTTTCTTTTAAAAATTCTAAAAAAATAGAATCTTTTGAAGGAGTAAGTAGAATTGAATTTAAAGAAAATGAAGAAGGAGGGAATAAAAAAGTTGTTTCTCATATAGATTATTGGGATAGTTCAGAGAACTTATATGAAAAAATTCCAATTTTATCATTTTTTATTAAATTAATAAAAAGAAAAATTAAAAATTAAATTATGAGATCAAAACTATCAAAAAAATATATATTATATTATAGTTTAATAGCACTTCCTTTGGCAATAGTAGTAATGCCCTTATACATATATTTACCAACTTTTTACGCTTCTAATATTGGCATTGAAATTGCTACAGTTGGTATTATTCTTTTTATTGCTAGAATCACAGATGTAATTACTGACCCTTTAATTGGTTACTTAAGTGATAAATGTGTGCAATTATTTAATACAAGAAAACCTATTATGATTATTGGCAGTTTTATTTTAGTTTATAGTTTTTATGCATTAATAAACCCAAATCTTACTTATCCTAAAACATGGTTATTAATTTTTTCTATATTAATTTACTTAGCTTGGAGTATGATTAATATTCCATATTTGACATGGAGCAGTGAAATTAGTTCAAAATATGAAGATAAAACAGTACTAAATAGTTCGAGGGAACTATTTACCATTTTAGGTGTTATTATTGCTCTTCTTATTCCTTATATTTATGAAATTTCACAAAATGCACAAAAAACATTAAATATTTTATATTATTCATTTTTAATACTTTTTATTCCACTTTTTCTTATTACTTTAAAAAAGATAAATATTCAAACTCCTAGTTCTTCAAAAAAATTTAATTTAAAAGAATTAAAAACTATTTATACAAAGATGCAAGACTTAAAGTTTTTACAAGCATCTTATTTTTTTAATAATTTAGCTAACGCCTTCCCTGCTACTCTATTTTTATTGTTTATTGAACTTATAATTGAAGAAAAATCTTATAGTGGAGTAATATTAATCTCATACTTTATTTCAGGTATTGTAGCCTTACCTTTTTGGAATATTCTTGCAAATAGAATTGGAAAGAAAAAAGCATGGATAAGTTCCATATTTTTAGCATCTAGTGCTTTTGTATTTGTACCTTTTTTACAAAGCGGTGATTTAAATGCTTTTATTATAATTAGCTTAATTTCAGGTTTATCATTAGGTGCAGATATGGCATTACCTACATCAATTCAAAGTGACCTAGTGCAAATAAATTCCAATAAACAAAGTAATATTTCAGGTTTATTATTTGGAATATGGACAATGATTACAAAATTTTCTCTTGCTTTTGCTGTAGCTTTTAGCTTTATTAGTTTGGGTTTTTTAGGCTTTAAAACAGAAAATCCTTCATCAGAATCTTTACTAATACTCTCTTTTTTATATGGAACTGTTCCAGTATTTTTCAAAATAATAGCAATTCTTTTTATCTCTAAATATAAAGACTTTAAATCATAATTCTTTATTAATAAACATTTTTACACTACTAAAATATCTCTTATAAATATAAAATGACAATATAGGGAGTTTAAGATGAAAATGTTTTTTATATTATTAATTATTGTTTCCATATCAATAGCAAAAACATATGCAAATAATAAAAAACCTAGTTCTATAGACTATTTAAATGCAAAGAAATTCTCTGGTTTATGGTATGAAATAGCAAGAACATATAATAGTTTTGAAAGAAATTGTGTAGGAGCTAGTGTGGAATATACACTAATTGAACCTTTTAAATATCAAATAAAGAATAGATGCTTTGATAAAACATTTAATGGCAAACTAATAGAATATAATGGTATTGCAAAACCATCAAATGGTACAAAAATGTCAGAACTAGATATGACATACTTTTGGATATTTACTAAAGAATACAAAATTGTTTATTTAGATGAAAACTACCAAGCAGCTGTATTAATAGATAATGATATGCAGCAGGTATGGATTATAAATAGAGAACCTTTTATGAAAAAAGAAAAGTTAAATATTATTGTAGCTTCTTTAAAAAAATACATAGATATATCAAAATTAATTTATACACCCCAAGATAAGCGAGGAAAATACAAATGAAAAGTGAAGAAAAATTAAAAATTGCAATTCTTGGAGCAGGAATTAGCGGTTTAAGTGCAGCATATTTATTAAGTAAAAAGCATTATGTAGATCTTTATGAAAAAGATAATCGCTTAGGTGGACATGCTAGGACTACTATTATCAAAGAAAAAGATAAAAGTTTTGGAGTTGATACAGGATTCTTAGTTTTTAATCATGAAACATATCCACTATTAACCAAGCTTTTTAAAGAGCTTAATGTAAAAATAGAAAATAGTGACATGAGTTTTGCTTTTTGGAATCAAAAAACTAATTTAGCATATAATGGAGAATCTTTAAAAGGAATGTTTTTTCAAAAGAAAAATATATTTTCATACTCTCATTTAAAAATGATTAGTGATATATTAAAGTTTAATAAAAAAGCCAATAATGATTTAGAAACAAATAGTACAGCTTTAAATTTATCTTTAGGTGAATATCTAAATGATTATTCATCATATTTTAAAGAAAGATATATTATTCCAATGGGAGCTTCAATTTGGTCAACACCAAGCGAAAAGATGAATGACTTTCCAGCAAAAACATTTTTACATTTTTTTAAAAACCATGGTCTTTTAGGAGTTAATACACAACACCAATGGCTAACAGTATCAGGAGGTTCTATTAATTATGTAAATAAAATAAGTGAACAAATCTCAGGAAATATCATAACAAATAGTGATATCTTAAGTGTAATTAGAGAAGATAGTAAAGTGATTTTAGTTCATGAAGATAATAGCCATACAATTTATGACAAAGTAGTCTTTGCCATGCATGCTCCTGATGTTTTACAATTACTTGATGAACCTACAATTGATGAACTAAAAATCCTTTCATGTTTTGAATACAAAAAGAATAAAGCAGTACTTCATAATGACACAAAAGCTATATACCCAAACAAAGATGTATATGCAGCATGGAATTATAAAACAAATGGCAAAGATGAAAATGTAACTTTGACTTATTGGATAAATAGATTACAAAACTTAAATTCAAAAAAAGAGTATTTTGTATCTTTAAATGAAAATGAAAACTTAAATCAAGTAATTGAAGAAATATCTTATGAACATCCTCAATTTGATAGAAAAGCAATAGAAGCTCAAGAAAAAAGAGCTCTAATTAATGGCAAAAATAATACTTATTTTGCAGGTGCTTATTGGAGGTATGGATTTCATGAAGATGGCCTATATTCTGCAAATACAATAGCAAGTGAATTTGGATGTGAGTTATGAGCCATAAATTTCAAGAAGGAGTAATTTATCATAAAAGATATTCTCCCAAAAAACATGATTTTAAATACAAATTTTTTATGATTGATATTGATATGAAATCTTTTGAAAAACTTGATAGTAAGTTTTTTTCTACAAATTGTTTTAATCTTTTTTCTTTTTATAGCAAAGATCACTTTGGAAAAAATAAAGATTTTAAGGAAAATATTAATGAACTCTTGAAAAAATACCAAATAGAAACTTTTGACAAAATAAGATTTATAACACTTCCTAGTATTGCAGGTTTTGTTTTTAACCCAATAAGTGTCTTAATACTTTTTAAAAACTTTACTCCTATATATATGATTGCAGAAGTACATAACTATAATGGAGGAAGGGTTATTTATCCTGTAAAACTAGAAACAAATGATAAGAAGCACTACAAAGGTAAGGTTTCAAAAGATATGTATGTTTCTCCATTTTTTAAAGCAAATGGAAAATATGAATTTAATTTGACATACAGTGATAATAAATTCTCAATTGGTATTAATCTTTTTGAAAACAATAAAAAAATGTTAAGTTCAACCTTTATAGGAAATAGTTTAGTTTTTAATGATAGAACAATTATATCACTATTCTTACGACACTCTTTACTTACATTTTGGGTTATTACAAGAACAATTTGGCAAAGTTTAAGACTTAAATTAAAAGGTTTAAAATGGAATAAACCTAGATCTTATGATCAAATTAAAAGGGCATAAAATGAAACTATTATGGAATAAATTAGGGAATAAATTTTTATCAAAAATCATAAAAGGAACACTTGAAGTTAGATATTGTGATGGGAATATAAAAACATATGGTAATGGGGAAAAACCAAGGGCAAAACTTTTTTTAAATAATGCAGATTTATTTAGAAGACTAACTCTTTTTGGAGATATTGGCTTTGCTGAATCCTATATGGATAAAGATTTTGAGTGTGATGATTTAACTGCATTAATTAAAATAGCTCTTATAAATTCAGATGTACTGCAAACAAAAAGTGAAGATGAAAAAAAGTTTTCTTTGTATAATCTTTTTCCTATAATGAATAAAATCAAGCATATAATGAGAAAAAACTCAAAAACAAAATCTGCTAAAAACATACAAGAACATTATGATTTATCAAATAAGTTTTTTGAGTTATTTTTAGATGATACTATGATGTATTCTTCTGCTGTTTTTGAAAAACCTGAGGAATCTTTATATGAAGCACAAATAAGAAAAATTGATTTATTAGCAAAAAAATTAAATCTAAAAAAAGGTTCAAAAGTACTTGAGATTGGTTCAGGATGGGGTGCTATGGCAATGCATTTAGTAAAAAAGTATAAATGTGAAGTTACCACTTTAACTCTCTCAAAAGAACAAAAAAAACTTTGTGAAAGTAGATTTAAAGAGCAAAATATTGAAGAGTCTATAAATGTAATGCTAAAAGATTATAGAGATATGCAAGGAGAGTTTGATGCAGTGATTGCAGTTGAAATGTTTGAAGCAGTTGGGCGTGAATATTTTGATATCTTCTTTAAGAAATGTGAAGAACTGCTAAATCCAAGCGGAATTCTTGTAATGCAAATAATTACAATGCCAGATCAAAGATATGATGCATATTGTAAAGGTACTGATTTTATTCAAAAATATATTTTCCCAGGGGGACATCTTCCAAGCGTTGGAAAAATCTTAGATGTTACAAGTAAAAATACAAAACTAAATCTACTTCACATGGAAGAGTATACAGAACATTATGCAAAAACTTTAAATATTTGGCATGAAAATTTCAATAAAAAACTTGAGCATGTAAAAAAATTAGGCTTTGATGAATACTTTATTAGAATGTGGAAAATGTACCTTTGTTATTGTGAAGCAGCCTTCTTAACAAGAAATATAAATCTTGTGCAAGTTGCTTTTACAAGATATCAAAATACCTCATTAAATTCAGGGTTAGTAGCATGAAACTAAAACTTATAACTTTATTAATGGTATTTTTACTCTTTATAGGATGTTCAAAAATGCAAATAGAAGATTTTACAAATAAAAAACCAGAATTTATTCCACAAGAATATTTTAATGGAAACTTACGTGCTTATGGGATGGTTAAAGATAGAAGCGGTAAGATTATAAAAACTTTTAAAGGTGATTTAATAGGCTCTTGGGATAAAAATGGTATTGGAACATTGGATGAAAAGTTTATATATGATGATGGGGAGGAATTAACAAGAGTTTGGAAATTAAAACCAACAGGAGAGAAAACTTTTAATGCAAGTGCAGGAGATATAATTGGAACTGCAAAAATGATTGCAAATGGAAATACTGTAATGATTGATTATATTATGGAAGTTCCATATAATGATTCTACAATTAATATTTCAGTAAAAGATTGGCTTCATTTACAAGAAGATGGTATTATACTTAATCATTCTAAAATGAAAAAGTTTGGTTTTACTGTTGGTGAGCTTATTATTACTATAATAAAAGATTAAAAATACTAAAGTATCATTTATAAAACTTTTAAAGATAAAATTTAACAAAGGGATTAAATGAAAGTAGTATTAAGTATTGCAGGTAGTGATAGCAGTGGGGGAGCAGGAATTCAGGCTGATTTAAAAACATTTGAAGCATTTGATGTTTTTGGGTGCTCTGTTATTACAGTTTTAACGGCACAAAATACAAGTGGTGTTAAAAGTATTAGTGAGGTAACAGCAGAGTTTGTAAAAGAGCAATTAGAAATGGTATTTGAAGATTTTGATATAAGTGCTATTAAAATTGGAATGCTTTTTTCAAATGAAATAATTGATACAGTTAGAGAGTTCATAAAAGATTTAAATATTCCAATTGTATTAGATCCTGTTTTTATTTCAAAAGCTGGATCTATGCTTTTAAGCCAAGATGCTGTTTTAAATATGAAAACTCTATTTCCTTATGTAACAATAGTAACTCCAAATCAATTTGAAGCAAAAGCACTTTTTGATTATGAAGAGAATAATTCAAAAGTTATTAATAAAATAAAAGAATTAAAGTGTGCAATAATTATAAAAAACCACCAAAAAAATGATACAAGTATTGATACATTATATTCAAATCAAAAAACAAAAAGTTTTGAAACTCCTTTTCTAAACTCAAGAAATACGCATGGAACAGGTTGTAGTTTTAGCTCAGCAATAGCAGCAAATCTTGCCTTAGGTAAAAATATAGAAGAAGCAATTGATATTTCAAATAGATTTATTTATCATGCAATTAAAAATGCTCCTAATCTAGGAAAAGGAAAAGGTCCAATAGCTCATAAAAAAGCCTCATTATGCTTAAAAAATTAAAAGGAAAAGAATGAAAGCAATTATATTTATAGTACATGGAAGTAAAAAAGAAAAATCAAATAATGAATTTTTAGAATTAGTTAAAAATATTTCACAAAAAGATGAAAAATATGATTTAAAAAAAGCAGCTTTTTTAGAGTTTGCAATACCAGATATAAAAAGTGTTGCAGATGAATTTGTAAAAAAGGGTGCAAAAGAGATAAAACTATATCCCTTCTTTTTAAATTCAGGAAAGCATGTTCTTATTGATTTACCAAATATTCTCAGCAATTTAAAAAAAGAGTATTCAGATATTAATTTCACCCTACTTGAACACTTTGGAAAATCAAAAAAAATTGAAGATATTATATTAAGTGATATAAATTAACATCTAAAAGATGGAGGAAAAGAGTTCAATCTCGTAAAACTAAACATGAAAAAAAAGTAAATTTTATTCCAATAAAATTTAAAGGTCCTTGGTAAACAAAAACCTTTAAATCAATCTTTGTACTATTATTCCTGAATTGTCCAAATAAATTTTTTAGTATCAAAGCCATAATTTTCTGCTTTTAAAAGCAGTTGATTTTTTGTTTTTTCATTAATTATTTTATCTCTGCTTAAAATCCATAAGTATTCTCTTGAAGGACTTCCGACAAGAGCTACTTTATAATCTTTATCTAGGTCAATAATCCAATAATCTCCATAAAAAGGTCTAAAAAAACTAACTTTTAATTTTGAATTTGTATCATCAATTGCATAAGCAACTCCTCTTGCTTCTTTTTTCTTATTATCAGAAATCATAGTACATCTATTAATTACTTCTATTTTATTTTCATCTTTAAGATTATAAGTAGCAGTAACATTCTTACAGCCTTTTTCAAAAAAATGTTCAAATCTAGCAATTTCATACCAAGTACCTTTATAACTATTTATATCAACCTTTTTTTTTGTTTCTAAATACTCATGTTTTGAAGAACATCCTACAAATAACAATAATAAGATTAATAACAAAATATTTTTTTTCATTTCATTCCTTCATATAAATTTTTAATAGTTTTTATAAAATATTCATTATGATTTGGAGCTTTTGCTACTCTATAATCAATAATTCCTACCTCATCTGCTATCTCTTTATACTCAATATCAAGCTCAAACTGCGTTTCTGAATTATCAACGGTAAAGGAAATAGGATAAACAAGAACTTTTTTATCTTTCATTTGCTTTAAAGTAACATCCATATATGGCTTAATCCACTCAATAGGACCTAGTCTAGATTGATAAGCCACTAGTATGTTTTTAAACTTTATTCCTTGATTTCTAAGCTCTTTTTTTGCACACTCTACATTTTTTAATACATGTTCTTGGTATGGATCACCTTTATCTATTGTTCTTTGAGTTAAGCCATGAGCAGAAAAAATAAGTTCATAATCTTCACTATTAACATCACTTACTTTTTCTTTAATTCTTTCAACAATTGCTTTATTATAATCTTGATCAGCATAATAAGAATCAAGTGTTTTAATCTTTGCTTTTATATTTAGTTTTTTAGCCCATTTTTCAAGCTCTTCAATTGATGATTTTGTTGTAGTTGAAGAGTAATGAGGATACATAGGAATCGCATAAATCTCATCATAATCTCTTAAGTTTTCTAAAACATCTTTTGCATAAGGAGGAGTATATCTCATTTTGAAAAACACATCCGCGTCTAAAATTCTATTTAAACGTCTTACTAATCTTTTTGTATGGCCTACAATTGGAGACATTCCCCCTAATTTAGCGTAGTTTTCTTTTGCTTCTTTTTTTCTAAGGCTAGTAATTAAAAATCCAATCATTGCTCTTATTGGTTGAGGAGCACCTATTATATATTTATCATTAAACATATTTGTTAAAAAAACTTCTACTTCATCTAAATTATTAGGTCCACCCATGTTCATCAATACAATAGCTTTTTTCAAAATATTCCTTTTTTATTATTTGAATGCTATTTTATTGATTTATTTAGTTTATTTGTATGGTAAATTTGTTCTTTTATATTTTTCTTTGTTCTAAAAGACCTTTTGTAATTCTATGTCTATATTCAAACATATTATTTAGCTCTTTTTTTATAAGAAAATCAAAAAGTTCCCCTATTTTTCCAAAAGGAAGCTCATATTTGACAACATCTTTAAGCTCACACATACTTCCTTTTTTTGTAAAGATATGAGAATGTTCCCAATACTTAAAAGGGGATTTAACAGCAAGGTCCATAAGTAAATTTGGTTTTTGAAGTTTTTCTATTTTTACTTCCCAAGTTGTTGGAATAAAATGTTTTACAGTTCTAATTTTTACAACTCCTCCTTCATAAGGAACAAAATCTTTATTTATAAGCTCAACACTAGTATCTAAAGGAGTTATCGCCTTAAGATTATTCATATTTAAATGAAAATCAAAAAGTTCTTCAATAGAACAATTAATAAAAGATGTTTTCTCAAATGTTTTCATAATTTTTTTAAACTCCTTTTTATTTTACTAAGTTTTCAATTGTATTTTCAATTGTTTCATATTTAAATTTAAATCCATTATCAAGTAATCTTTTTGGTTTCACACATTGTCCATCAGTTAAAACCTTAGCACCTTCACTAAAAATCATATTCAAAACAAAACTAGGCACAGGAAGGATAGTTGGTCTATGTAATCTTTTTCCTAAAACTTTTGTTAATCCATAGTTAGTACTTGGATTTGGAGCAGTTAAATTAAAAACCCCTTCTAAGTTTTCATTTTCATAAATAAATTCATATGCATTTAACAAATCTTCAATATGAATAAATGAAAAACTCTGTTTTCCATTTCCAATAGTTCCACCAAGTCCTAGTTTAAAAGGAAATAACATTTTTTCTAAAGCTCCACCCTTTCCTAAAACTATGCCAAACCTAAATATTACTGTTCTAATATCTAATTCTCTTGCTCTCAAAGCTGATTTTTCCCAATCATGACAAAGTTTTGCTAAAAAATCATCTTCAAGATCATAATTCTCTTCATCATAACAACTTTTATTTTTATATATACCAACAGCTGAAGTTGAAATAAAAAGTTTTGGTTTTTTATTGGCTTTATGCATTGCTTCAATTAAAGCTTGAGTAGTATCTATTCTACTTGAATAAAGAAGTTTTTTATAGGATTCACTCCATCTATTTATAATATTAGCTCCAGCTAAATTTATTAATACTTCTGTTTCATTTATTATTGATGTTAATTTTTCTATATCTTTTAAATCTTCTCTTTTTATTCCAAGAACTTTGAAACCTTTAGCTTCAAATACTTTTTTTAAATTTGTACCAACAAATCCACCTGAACCTGTTATTGCTACTGTTTTCATGGAATAACTCCTTTTTAAGACATTTTATTTGATTATAGTATAAGTATAGTTTACTAGTAGTAATTTTATGTCGATTTAACTGTTTCTAAATTAAATTTTATTATAAATTTTGCTCCAGTATACTCTTTATCTTCATAAATAAAGGTTTCATTCTCTACTTTTATATCTGCATTTAAAAGTTTTGTTAAAATATTTTTACTCATATAAAGACCTATTCCTGT
>JBFHGG010000028.1:0-30915 GCA_041583235.1 Halarcobacter sp. | reverse complement strand
TTGCTTGGTATGACTCTGCCTTTAAGATTTTGCAAACCTTACGCGAGCTAAACTTGATAGCCTTAGACTTAAAAGCTAGAGGAGTAGAGTTATAAGAATTTGGAATGCTTTTAGTATTTAAAAAACTAGAAAAACAGTTATATATTATTAAGTATATTTACATATTCATATAGATAAATAAGCCTTTATTATAACAAAAACAATCAAATTTCTTATTAATTTAGTATTTAAGAATGTATTATTGATTTCATGAGAAAATATAATATTAGTTTAATAAGTAAAAAATGAGAAAATATAGGCATAATCACGAAACAAAAGCGTATATTATTACGCTCTAATAAATTTATAATTTATTTTGTGTTAATTGTTTTTAAGATGCTAAGGTGTTATAAACTTGCTTTATATAATCCTAAAATTAAAATTTTTATAATTTATTAATCAAATCATTGAAGAAAAGTTGTAACTTATAAGCTAAATTATCTTAGAAAAATTCCCCTAATTTTTAAGATTGACAGTTCAATTTCTTGGTATTAGCCTTAATTTAACAGTATAAAAGGAGAATACAAATGAAGAAAAAAAATATAGTTTTTATATTTAGTGACCAGTTAAGAGCTGATTTTATAGGCTGTAATGGTGCTACTTGGCTAAATACTCCAAACATCGACTCTATGGCAAGTTTAGGTATTAATTATAAATACTGTGTTTCTCCTTCTCCTATATGTGTTCCTGCTAGATGTTCTTTAATGAGTGGACATTCAGCATTACAAAATAGAGTTTTAGATAATTCAAAATGGTTAAGGCCAGATCACTCTCAAATGGGAATATTCACATTACCAGAAAAACTTGTAAAAAACGGATATCATACCGCAGCAATTGGTAAAATGCATTTTTATCCTTGGGATATTAGAGAAGGTTTTCAACACAGAGTTATCGCTGAAGATAAAAGACATATTCAAATTCAAGACGATTATACAATATTTTTAAAAAAGAATGGGCTCAATAGATTACATGGTAGTAAGATGGAAGGCTATTACGAGAATAAAGGAGCAATAATAAGTAAAATACCTGAAAAATATCAGATTGATAAGTTTGTTAAAGATGAAACAATTGATTATTTAGATACTCTTGATGGAGATCAACCTTTCTTTTTAATGGTTGGTTTTCCAGGCCCTCATGGCCCTTATGATCCTTCAAAAGAAGCATTTGATGAAATGAGTAAAAATAGTAAAATAAAAAAAGCTTCAAAAGGGACAAAGGATACTAGAAGGTTTGTTGAGAGGAATCATAGAGAAAATTTAATGCCTTGGAATGGTGTAGATTTAAGTGAGTTTTCAGAATATCAAAAAGATAAAGTTAGAAGACATTACAGTGCTATGGTTCAGAAAATTGATAAGCATATAGGCGAAATTATCCAGAAACTTAAAGAAAAAAATATGTATGAAGATACAATTTTTATTATTTCTTCAGATCATGGTGATTATTTGGGCGATTATGATATGGCAGGTAAGGGGCATTTTTATGAATCTGCTTATAGAGTTCCCTTAATTATATATAATAAGGATTTTCCTCCACAAACAATATCATCAACAGTTTGCCTTACAGACTTACATAATACAATATTACATTTTGCACAAGCTCAATATAAAGATGATAATGATTCAGTAGCTCTAAAACCTTTTGGAACTATTGAAAATCGTCCTGCAGTATTTGGTTCAACTGATATGGGATTTATGATAATTGATGATAATTATTTATTGACTTCTTATTACAATGGAGTTAGGGAATTATATGACATAAAAAAAGATCCTGAGTCTCAAAATAATCTAATTGATAATCCTGATTATAAAAAGATACTTAATCAGCTGTTGGATATATTAAATGATAGAATATTTACTGCTATAAATAATGGTAATAGTGATTGTATCGCAAAAGAACTTTATCATGAAAGTGAAAATACAAATAATCCTTTTAATAGTGAAGGATGGATTAGACCTTATCCATATTGGGATAAAAATGTAAATCAATAATAGTAATATTTGTACTTAATAAATCAAGTCTAAAAACTTTAATGATATGTTTTGTCTTTGAATAATTAAATCTAATACGATTTGGCTATAAACAAACTTTCTGTTTTTAGCAATTAGTGTATGGATAATCTATTAAACCTTATCCCAAAAATTTGGAGAGTAATTATCAATAAATTCTAATAGTTCGTCCCGATTTTCAATCTTACATATATTAAGCATTCTTTTTATTCTATATTTGATTGTAGATTCTGAGGTATAAACTTTTTCAGCGATATCAATATATCTCATATTACTTTTTATACATTTAAGAATATCAATATCTACATCTTCTAATTGCGTAAAAAATTTTTCTAATGTAATTAAATTTAAAATATTTTTATCACGATATAATAAATCTTTACTCCTATTATTGATGGATGATGAACAATCAATACAGTTCTTATTTATCGAGTAAGGTGTGTTATTCGTACTTTCTCGAATTACTATTGATGGAGTAGATTTCCAAACTACAGTTGTTAATATTTTATTTTTTGCTAAAAAATAGGCTAATCTGATTGCTAATCTACCAATTTCTTCTTCATTTTGTTTAAAAGCTGTAATCGGTTTTTTAGAAAATCTTGCTAGAGGAGAATCTAATAATGCAATTATCCAAAAATTATTAGGTTTATCAAAAAGCTCGATTTGTTGAGATAAAGCAGAAGCAACAATAGAATTACAACAAATAATTGTATCATATTCATTTTTTATTTTTTCTAAAATTCTAATGTTTGTTTCTATAGTACCTTTTTCTTGTAATACAGTTCCATCTGGGACTAATCTTCTAAAATGATTAGTAATTGTATTATCACCAATGGAATTTGGATTGGGCGAAAATAATAAGATTTTATTTCTATTATTTGCTCTGCTATAGTTAACCGCATTTTCTAATATCAAGCAAAAGTCTATAGTCACAGTACTATAATCAAATTCTTGTCCCAAAGATGGTCCTACAATTAATAAAATTGTTTCATTTCGATCATACGTTGATATAATATTATTTGTCCACTCTTTACTTGAACTAAGAACTAAAATAGCGTTACCTAAAGCTTCTTTGTATGTAGGAACCTTAATATATACCTTTAATTTCATATTGTTCGCTTCTCTTTTTATTGCTGTTCTAAAGGCAATACACCAATTAGTTTCTTTAAAAAGAGGCTCTTGTACTAAATAATAATCCATATAAACATTATATCATAAAAATAAATATTTGATAGTAAAAAAAATAATATCAGGCAAATAATTGTATACAATAACTCAAAACTCTATTTGTTTTATATGACAATTATGCTTTTAAAAATTTTTTACAAATTTATTTTATAATGTATAATATTTATTAAAATTTTATATAATTTTGAAACAAAATGGCTTTTAAGGTATAAAATGTTTATGAAAAAAATCTTACAAATCTTATATTGTATTTTAAAAAGACCCTATTTATAATTGTATTATATAGATGAAAAACTTTTCAATAAAACAAACGGAGGAAATTTTATGAAAAAAATTATATCGGCTCTATTGGTTTCAACAATCTTATTAACACCAATTTTCGCAAGTGGACAGGGAGAGGCTGAAAGTGGTCCTTTAGAACTAAGTTATGCAAACTTTTCTACTGAAGGTGAAGCTCACTATCCACAAGTAACTGAAAGTATTAAACAGTACAACAGTGATAATGAAGGTAAAGTATTTATTTCAGATGATAAATTACCTGGCGCTGCATATACTACAAACATTCAAGCAATTGCTGCTTCTAATGATTTACCAAATATTGCTATGGTAAGGGCCTCTCAAGCTAAGGAATATGGTCAAACCGGCATTGTAATTCCACTTAATGATTTAATGGATGAATATGGTTTAACACAAAGATTAAAACCTGGTGTATTAAAAGAATCAAGTGATGGTGATGTTTGTTATGGTATCCCTTGGGTTGTTGGTTATTATGGTTTTATTATGTATAACCAAGAAATCTTTGATGAAGTAGGTATCGATCATTTCCCAAAGGACTTAGATGAATTTAAAGTTGCATGTGATAAATTATTAGCAGCTGGCTATATCCCAATGGCTTTAGGAGATAAACCATTGTGGCCTGCAGATTCACTACTATTCTCTTCTTTTGTAAATAAATTTGTTGGTACTGAATGGACTGATAATATTGTATTACAAAACGGAAAATCTAATTTTATGGATCCTGAATTTATTGCTGCTCTTACTGCTTTCCAAAAATTAGCTAAAGATGGAACTTTCAATGAAAACTTTACTTCTTTAGATGCAAATGATGCTCGTATTCTTTACTCTCAAGGTAAAGCTGCTATGACAAGCACAGGGGATTGGCAATGTAAATTAGTTTATGAAGAATCACCTGAAGTTGGGGCAAATACAAAAATTGCATGCTGGCCAGGCCCTAAAACTGGTGCAAAAGCAGGTGATTCAATGGAAAATAGTTCAGCTTGGAGTATAGCTTTAAGTTCTAATAATACAGATGCAGAAAATAGAGCTGCTATGGATTATCTATGTAACTATCAATTAACACCAGAATGGGGTGAAAAAAAGATGGAAAACGGTGGTTCAATAAGTTCTTATGAACATGAAGTTCCAGATAATGTTAATCCTATTCTTGCAGCTGTATATGATTATGACTTTGAACCTTGCTTAAACTGGGATGCAGTATTAGCTCCTTCAGTAAGAGAAATTTTCCAAAGAGGTTTACAATCATTATTATCCCTAAGTATAACTCCTGAAGAGTTAGCACAAAAAATGCAAGCAGAACAAGATTCTCTATAATAGATTGTCATTAAAATTAATGGGTGGGAGTATTCCACCCATTAATAAAATAAAGGAAAGTTTTTATGAGAAGTAATAAAATTAGCAATAAAACAATTTATAAATTTGTTCTACCTTGGTTTCTTGTTTTTTGTTTTGCACTAATAATTCCATTGATTATATGTTTATATATAAGTTTAACTAAATGGAAAGGTGGACCAAAAATAGACTTTGTTGGATTAAGTAACTATGTAAAAGTTATTAAAGATGAAGAATTTTGGAACGCCTTTTTAAACAACATCCAACTAATCCTAATGTTAATTGTTGGTCAAATTGGATTTGCTTTCATTTTTGCATTAATATATAATAGCAAATTTATTTTAGGTTCAGAATTACATAGACGGGTCTTGTTCTTACCAGCTGTTTTAGCACCTGCTATTGTTGGTTTAGTTTGGCAATTAGTGTATCGCTCAGATGTAGGTGTTTTAGCAACAATTTTTAGAGCAATTGGAAAAGAAAATTGGATATTACCTTGGCTTGATAGTCCAAACTTAGTAATGTGGGCAATTGCAATAGTACTTATTTGGCAATTCGTTGGTGAATATTGTTTAATAATTATGGCAGGAATGCAAAATATTAGTACTAGTGTTATAGAAGCTGCTGAAATTGATGGGGCATCAAATATACAAAGAGCGTTCTATATTATTTTCCCATTGTTAAAATCTACAATTTCAGTTTTATTAATTATGGTTATTTCAGGATGTATGAAATTATTTGATATTTTCTTCATTATGACAAATGGCGGTCCTGGAAATTCTTCTATGGTTGCGGTTCTTTATTCATACAATTTAGCCTTTAGATCAAATAAACTTGGATATGGTTCTGCTACAGCTATAGTAGTTGTTATTTTAAGCTTTAGTTTAATAATAATAATGCAAAATATTACAAAGAGGATTTCAGATGAAAACTAAACCAATCGGAAAACAAAAAATTTCAGCATTAATATTAAATATATTTTGTGTAATAATTTCTATTATATGCATTCTCCCTATCCTTTGGGTATATACATCATCTGTTCGTGATAATGCAGCATTTAGGATGTTTCCTTTAGCTATTCCTGAAACTTTTAAAATAGAAAATTATATTAATGCTATAAAGATAGGAAAAATAGGTATTGCAATAAAGAATAGTACTATTTATGTAGCGATCTCACTAATTACAATAAATTTAGGAGCCTTTATTACAAGCTATTTCAATTCTCGTTTTGATTATAAAGGGAAGAAGTTTATAAAAGGGGCTTATTTGGCAGGTATGTTAATTCCTTTATATGCCTTGATGGTTCCTGTTTTTATTCAATACAGAGTTCTAAATTTATTAAATAACAGAATTGCCTTAGTAATAACATATTTTGCTATGCAAATGCCACTATCATTATTTCTGTACGAAAGTTTTATAGAAGGTATTCCTAAAGAATTAGATGATGCTTCTTTAATTGATGGTTGTTCAATAACTCAAAGATTATCTAAAATAATATTTCCACTTTGTACTCCCATAATAGGAACAGTTTCAATTCTTTTGGTTATAAGTGTTTGGAATGAATTTGCTTTTGCCGTTATTTTAACTCCGAAAGTAGAAATGAGAACAATTGCTGTCGCAATTAGATCTTTCCAATCTGATATAAGAGCAGAATATACACAACAATTTGCTGGTATTGGTCTTGTGACATTACCAATTATTATTGCTTATTCATTATTTGCTAAACAAGTTATTCAAGGTATGACTAGTGGTGCAGTTAAAGGTTAATTATATGAATGAAAAATTTGAAAGCTTAGCCACAAAGAGAGCTAGAGAAAGAGGTTATTTTGAAAATGATTCAACTTGGTATTGTGAATTTAAAACTTCACCAATTAAAGGGCTTGAAAAAGAAGAAGGCTTTTGTAGAAGAGATCCTAGTAGTGTAATAAAAGTTGGGAACCTATATTATACTTGGTATACTAAAAGTTGTAATAAATCCTATGGGTTTCATACAGGGGATGAAAATAAAAAAGTCTTTCCTTGGGATCAAAGTGATATTTTCTATGCTTCTTCTTCTGATGGATATACCTGGGAAGAACAAGGTGTTGCTATTAAAAGAGGTGAAAAAGGTTATTTTGATGAAAGAAGTGTTTTTACTCCTGAAATTTTACATCATAATGATATGTTCTATTTAGTCTATCAGGTTGTAGATAGTCCTTATGTTAATAGGGTTAGAGAAAAGATTGGTATGGCTTATAGTTATAATGTTGATGGACCTTGGATTAAAGTTGATCATCCAATTTTAGAGCCTAGTGACGATGGTATTTGGGATGGAGATGAAGATAATAGATTCTTAGTCAAAGAAAAAGGCTCATTCGATTCTCAAAAAACTCATGATCCAGTTTTGTTTTTCTTCAAAAATAAGTACTACTTGTATTACAAAGGTGAGAGAATGGGGGAGCAAATGTATATGGGTGGAAGAGAAACTAAATGGGGAGTTGCAATTAGTGATAATCCTTTAGGCCCTTATATTAAATCTCCATATAATCCAATATCAAATAGTGGCCATGAAACTCTTCTTTGGCAATATAATAATGGAATGGCAGCACTTCTTTGTACAGATGGTATGGAAAGAAATACTATGCAATATGCGAAAGATGGTATTAATTTTGAAATAAAAGGAGCTATAAAACAAGCTCCAGAAGCAGCAGGTCCATATCGTGGGGAAGTTAAGGTTCCTTTAGATGGTCTAAGATGGGGACTAACTCATGTAGTTTCAGAAGAATGGAATTATATTATCCGATTTGATATCGATGAAAGTTTAAAAAATACTTATCTAAATAAAAAGGTTTATGAATAGATGAAAGATGATGATTATAATAATTTTAGAAACCTAGAAAGTGATAGTCCCAATGAGGATAATAAAATCATTAGTAATGAGAGAGTTGTAATTGAATTATCCTCTAGAAACTGGTGCATGGAAAGAATGCGACCGGGTGAAGGTGTTAAAGAAGGTATACACTTGTTACAAAGTGAGTTATCAGGAAATAATTACAGTTGGATACCAGCTAAAGTCCCAGGAGATGTCTATACAGATTTATTTATGGCAGGAGAAATAGACGATCCCTTTTTTGATAGAAATATGGGGAAATGTAAATGGGTTCAACACTACGAATGGTGGTATAACTATTCATTTAATGTTCCTGTAGAATATAAAGGGAAAATGTCTACTCTTTATTTTGGCGGTGTAGATTATTCTTGTGATATTTATTTAAACGGTATTTATCTAGGTCACCATGAAGGAATGCTCTCTTCTTTTTCTTTTGAGGTCTCCGATAAATTAATATATAAGAATTCTCACACTCCAGATAATATCCTTGCTGTAAAACTAGATCCTCCTCCAAAAAACCAAAAGAATTTTGCAGGTATGAAACATAATTTTGCAGGAGATTATTTGCCTGGTTTAATTCCTTTTGGTATTTGGAAAGGTGTTAAATTGATTCTTACAGATCAAGCTAGAATATTAGACTATAGATTGGAAACAAAAATCCTAGATATACCAAAAGATGGCTTTGCAAAAACAAATGTTACTATTAGTGGTAATATTGAAGGATTTTCAAATAATGTCATTTTACGTTTAACTAAAAATAATGAAGTATATGAATTAAATTCAGATGTAATAAATAATAAATTTAATACCAATTTTTATATTGATAAAGCATCTCTTTGGTATCCCTATGAACTTGGAAATCCAAATAGATATAACTTAGAAATCATATTAAGAGATGGTAATAAAAAAATAGATAGTATTTGTGAGAAAGTAGGGCTTAGAGAAGTTACGAGGGAATTAAATCCTGGGTTTACTTCAGAAGAAGTGGAAAAGAAATGGACTTTCCTTATTAATGGGAAAAAGATGTTTTTACGCTCTGCTTGTTGGGGTGGCCAGCCTTCTTTTTTTTACGGGAGGAATAATCGAGAAAAATATAAGTATTTTTTAAATAATGCTAGAGATTGTAATATTAATAATTTAAGAATATTTGGCTGGCATCCTCCAGAAGATGATGATTTCTATGATATTTGTGATGAACTTGGAATAACAGTATGGACTAATTTCCCATTTGCAACCCAAGTTTTTAGTAGTGATGAAATCTATTTAAATAAGGTTTATAAGGAGTGTGCTGAAATTGTCAAAGATAGAAGGAATCATCCATCTACAATTATGTGGATGGGGGGCGAAGAGGTATATTTTAGTGAAGCACATGTAGAAAGTAATAACAAAAACTTGATGGTAAAAATTGGTGAAATTGTAAAAGAATATACGAATACTCCTTATGAAGAAGCTTCTCCGTTAAGTTCAAGAGAAGGTATAAAATTAGGCTATAAATCTAAAGAATCTGTTCATGCTAATTCCCATTATTATGCTGCTGGGGCTGTATTTATGGAAGATTATTACCCAAAATTGGATGCTTGTATAGTTCCAGAATTGACAGCTGCATCTTCGCCTAATATTTCTTCATTGAAGAAATTTTTAAAGAAAGAAGATTTATGGCCTTCAGGTTTTGGGTGGGGTTATCATGCTGCAAATATGGATTTATTAGCAACTTTAAACTATGAAGTTTTCGGTACTGCTTATACCGATTCTTTGGAGCATTTTAGTGAAGCTACACAAATAGCACAAGGTACAATATTTCAATATTCATTAGAATATTTTAGAAGGCAAAAACCACATGTAAGCGGGGTAGCTTTATGCCACTTTATTACTAACTGGCCAATAATTAAATGGGATATAATCGATTATTATGGTACAAAAAAGAAATCATTTGATTTTGTAAAAAGAAGTTATAATCCTATACTTCCTTCCTTAGAATATGGCAAAAGAAGATATATTCCTGGTGAAAAATTTAGTGCAAAAATGTTTGTAGTAAATGATTATTATAAAGAGTATCGGGATGTAAAATATTGTGTGAATATTTACAATATTTATGAGAATAGTGATTTATTAAATAATGATCCATCTTATTATAAATTAGATGCATTATCTACATTAACATCTAATATTTCAAATTCAGTATTTGAAAAAGAAATTACTGTTAATATTGAAAAAAATTCCAGTGAATGTTTTTCAAAATTTGATTGGATTGTAACCGGTAATATTGGTGAAGTTTTTCTTATTATGGTCAAACTAATCGATTGTGATGGCAATATTTTAAGTCATAATGAATATTCTATTCTAATTGATTCTCAAGAAGTAGCGGTTAAAAAGGCTTTTGAAATGTATAAAAAAGGTCGTAAATTAAGAGAACAATATGGGAAAAATTATTATAGATATAACTTAAATAGACTTAAAGAATATGAATTATAAATAATATTATTATGCTAAAGGAGAGTCATGAAAGATGCTTCTAATTTAAGGATTGTTGTCTTTTAAGTCTCTCTTTTATGCTTAAATATATTTATTTATGGCTGAACATAGCTTTAAAGCTTATTAAAATATTTAACCAATCTTGGTTTACTAATATTTTACTGTAATTTGTTTTAGCGGTTATAAGGTGTTTCTCAATAGTACTGTCCAAATAATCAAGGTCTTTTTTTTCAAAAGCTTGAATAATTTCAGTATGTTCCTCTTTTGTTTTTTGATTGCTTTGCGGATTTAATAAAGATATCCAACGAAATCTTTCACCTTGTATTGATAAATTAGTCATAATTTCAATTAACCTTGAGTTTGTAGTTGTTTCAATTATTTTGTTATGGAAAAGTGAATCTAGATGGAATCCTTCTTTTATTTGATTATTAATAATGGCTTTGTCAATTAAAAGTTGAATTTCTTTTAATTGTTTTATTAATTTAGTTGTTTTCTTTGAATCTGAAATAATTATTTTAGCAGCTTGAATTTCAATTGCTTCTCTAGCTTCTAATATTTCATTTATATCTATTAAGGTAATATCTTTAACAACAAATTTAGTTCTTTGTTTTTCAACCAGATTATATTGGATTAATTTTTGAAAGGCTTCTCGAATAGGAGTTCTACTCATATCAAATTCTTTTGCTAAATTTAAATCAGAAACAGTATCTCCTGGTAATAAATCGAAACGATTTATTCTCTCTTTTATTTCTTCAAATGCTATCTGAGCAGAATTACTTTTTAATCTAGCCATACAATCCTCTTAATATCTTTTTACTATAGTATATTTTTATTAAAAAGAAAAGAATAAAAACCTCTACAACAATTGCTTAAATGCTATGATTATTTGATCTAAAGAAGAATTTGAAGTTATTTTATTGTAATTAATTTTGGTTAAATTTAAGTGATTAGAAATGCAGAATCTAAGTTTCTTTTCGTCTTTATTATCAATATATTTTATTATATCTCTGTGTTCATTTAATGCATTATTATATCTAATAGGTGTTATAATTGATAACCATCTAAGCCTTTCACCTTGAATTGTCAGACTTTTCATTATTTCAATCAGTCTCGAATTTTTACTGAATTGGACAATTGAGTTGTGAAAAAGTGCATCGCTTTTGAAATTCTGATAATAATCTTTTCTATTTAAACTATCTTCAATTTCTTTCTCGATGTTCTCTAATGCTTTTTTTTCATCACTAGTTAGACCACCATTTTTAATTATAATTTTTGCTGCTTGAGATTCGATAGCTTCCCTACATTCAATTATCTCTTCGATATCAGAATCTAAAATACCCTTTACAACGAATTTTGTTCTTTGTTTTTCGATCAAATTATATTGAATTAATTGTTGTATAGCTTCTCTAACAGGTGTTCTACTTATTCCTAGTTCTTGTGATATTGCTAAATCTGATACTGTATCTCCAGGATGGAGAGTATATCTATCAATTTTATCTTTTATACAATCAAATGCTATCTTAGATGAATTACTTTTTATTCTAGCCATATAACCTCAATAATAGAGCCTCCATTAAGGAGGCTTAATATCTTATTTCATCCATTTAGGATAATATTTCTCAAAAACTTCTTCATTTACTTCAATACCTAATCCTGGATCATCAGGTATATTTAAATATCCATCTTTTACCATATATGTCTCACCACATAATTCTTTTCTTAACTGATAAGAACCTCCACTAGTTATATATTCAGCGGCAAATGTGTTCGGACATGATGCTAATAATTGAATTGCTGCGGAGACGCCTACAGATGCATGAATATGTGGACAAAGAGGAATATCATAAGAAGCTGCCATTGAGGCGATTTTCTTAGTTTCAGTAATACCTCCTGCATGAATTACATCTGGTTGGATATAATTTACTGCTCTTTTTTCTAAAACATCTCTAAATTCATATTTACCATAATAATTTTCACCAGCTGCAATTCCTACACCGCGTGATGAGAGATTACTCATTCCAACTAAATCATTAATTCTTAAAGGTTCTTCAATGAATGTGATATTAAAGGCAGCATATTTATCTAAATTTTTTGCTATTTCTGGAAAATCAAAACATTGATTTGCATCAACCATAATTCCTAAATCAGGTCCTAAGGATCTTCTAACTGCAGTTAAATTTTCAATATCTTTTTCAAGTCCAAAACCTATCTTCATTTTAATGCCTTTAAAACCTTGATCTGCATATCTTTTGGCTTCCTCTCCACATTCCTCTGGTGTTAAAGCTCTTCCTTTGATTCCAAAAAATCCAGAAGCATATGCTGGAATCTTATTATGAACCTTTCCTCCGAGTAAGTTATAAACTGGTGTATTCAATAATTTACCACATAAATCATTTAAGGCAATGTCTATTCCTGCTACAGCTGATACTGCAGCGCCTTTTGCTCCAAGGGCATATGCACTAGTCCCTCGACCAATTAGTTTTTCAAAAATTCCTTCTCTATTAAAGCAATCTTCTCCTATTAGTAAGTTTTTTAGTCTATATTCTACAATTGAAGTAAATATTGGAATTCCTCCACCATGGATTGGACCTATCTCACCATACCCACAGGTACCATCTTCACATGTAATTTTAACAATTACTGTTGACCAATTATACCAAATACCTGTTGCATCTTGAGATGGATATTCTAAAGGAAATTCAATTGGAAATGTTTCAACTTTTGTAATCTTCATACTATATTTACTCCTACTTATTTATCTTCAATCATTTTTTTAATTGCTTGAACAATTTGAACACTTGGTAAAGGTGGATTTCCTGGAATCTCTATTCCTCTAACTTTACTATCTCTAATTGCTGCATCACCTACTAAAATTACATGTTTAAATTTTTGTCTAGGAACAGGAGGCATATCTCCTATAATTAAACAAATATCCTCATCTATTTTGTCCAAGAGATTATCCCATTCTAGCCTTTGACAAGTAGCTGCTATTTGAGCCATTTCAAATCTTGAAGCTCCTCCTGCAAAAACTTTTAATCTTTTGTGGAAACCGATTGGATTCCATAAGGCAGGACGTTTAAACCTTCTAGCTATATCGCTTATTTTTTCACCAATTATTTCAATTTCATCTAAATTAGCTATACCAAGACCTTCTGTAGCAGCTAATCTCGTTATTGGAACTTCCCAAGGTTCTATATCCATCAACTTTGATACTACAGCATCTGTTGCAACAGGATCTTTAGAGCCTAGAATAATCCCTAGATTAACAGGTTCAGTATATATAGGTCCAAAGCCTTCTCCACAAATTAATCCATCAACAATATTTAAATCAGGTTTGGCAACTCTCAACATGTCACACATTTTCCATGGAAAACATTCTGTATGAAATTTAATTTTATCTTCAGTTGAATAAACGCCTTGCATTGATTTAATTGCACAAGTTATTTCAGATTGTCCATGAGTTTTCATTTTTGGAAGGTTGATAAAGAAATCACAATCTAATATTGATTTTGGAACCATTACTTCTTCCCAAAGAGTTAGCTTATCGTCTTTGACTGGAATAAATTCTTCTTCATCCCAACCAATAGTAGTAGCACCACCTCTTCTAGCTGCATCAGCTAAACCTGTATTTTCAAAAGCTTGTTTTGCTCCAGATTTCACATGTTTTAGATTAACACTTTTGCCTTCCCCAACTAATATTTCTTTTACACCATATTCATTTAATATTATACAAAGTGCTTCTAATACTCTTGGATCAGTTAGTACAGAACCTGCTGTTTTGGGATATGGTACTTCAACAAGATTTGGTTTAATCAAAACTTTATCACTATGTGATATCATTGATTCAATTCCACCTAAATTATCAAAGGTTTTTATTAACATATCTTTGACAACAAGCAAATCTTTTTTACTATATTCTTCTTGTGTTTCAACTAAACTTCCTTTTACAATTGAAACAGAAGCTTTATTATTCATATGTATACCTCATTATTTTATATACTAGGATTTCTATTTAACTTTAAATATCGTAATTTAAATAAACGACTTTCTTTTGAAGATATGCTTGAAGACCATGTTTACCATCTTCTCCGCCAACACCACTTAATTTGAATCCATTATGGAAACCATTTAATAATTCTCCGTTACGTCTATTAACATAAACTTCACCAAATTCTAACTCACGTGTTATTCTCATAATGTTTTTATAATTATTTGTAAAAATATATGCTGAAAGGCCGTAATCACAATCATTTGCATATTCTAAGGCTTCATCAAAACTTTTTATTTTTAATATGGGTAAAACAGGCCCAAATGTTTCTTCATGCATTAATATATTGTTATTGTCATTAACTTCAATTAAAGTTGGAAAGAACCAGTTTCCATTTGGATATTGTTTTAATAGGGAAGGGACATACTTTTCATTTTTACCATCGTATAAAATCTTCATTCCATCTATTGAAGCTTGATTTATCATTTGATTTAATTTCTCTATTTCAGCTTTATTTACTTTTGGTCCCATTGTAGAATTAGGATCAAAACTATCCCCGACTCTGATCGAAGAGATTCGTTTTGTTAATTTGTCAGTAAATTCATCATAAATTTTTTCATGTATGTACATTCGCTCATTACAAGTACAAATTTGGCCACAGTTTTCAAATCTAGATATAAATGCAGCTTCTACAGCTTTATCAATATTTGCATCTTCCATTACTATAAATGGAGCTTTTCCGCCTAATTCTAATCTCAATACAGTAATATTTTCTGCTGCTTGTTTATATAATAATCTTCCAGCACCAGTACTTCCTGTTAAAGTAACTAATTTTGTTAAAGGGTCACTTACTAATTTAGATCCAACTTCATTACCACTCCCTGATACAAAGTTTAAAACGCCCTTTGGTAAATTTGTTTTTGAAACCATTTCTCCAAAAGTCATTACTGTTAAAGGAGTTTCTGTAGGTGGTTTAACTACCATTGTATTACCAGTTACTAAAGCATTTCCAATTTTTCTAGCCATAAGAGCTAATGGAAAATTCCAAGCTAATATACCGACTGTTACACCATAGGGTACTCTCTCTATAATACCTGTTTCATTTTGTATTTCAGAGTTAATTAAGTCACCTTCGATTCTTCTTGATGATTCAATAGCGTAATTTAAAAAACCAATAGAGCCTTCAACTTCACCGAGAGCTTCAGAAATTATTTTGCCATGTTCTTTAGATAGTATTTGAGCTAAATGTTCTTTATTATCTTCCATTACCTTCACAAGTTCTTTTATATATTGTGCTCTTGCTAATGCAGAAAGTTTTGCCCAACTTTTACTTGCTTTATCCGCAGCAATTAAGGCTTTATGTGCATCATTTGCACTACCTTTTGGAATTGTACCAATGATTTCATTTGTCACAGGACAATATACATTTAATACTTCATTAGTATCACTATTAACTAATTGTGAATTAATCATCATTTTAGGCTTGTACATTTTACTCTTCCTTCTGTTTTTGTTTTAATTGTATACAATAATATCATAGGGCAAAATAGCTGTCAACATTTTTTTATTAGTGATTTGAATAATGGATGTGAAATTAGATTAAAGTCAAATTAAGTTCTTTTTAAAACTATAATTAGACTTTTGTTTCTAAATTAAGAGGGTTTATAAACTCGAGTTATTTTAAAATATATATAATAATATTAAATATAATATCAACTAATCATTAAAAATAGTATACAATAATTTATCAAATTTAAATATATTTTTTCGAGTAATAATATTAGTATATGAAATATTATGTATGATTTTTATTTTATTCAGATATATATTATAGTAAATTGTTTCTTGGATATCTCAAAATAGGATAAATAATAATTTATGTGAAAGTTAAAAAGAGGAATCTAATTAATATTAAAATATTATTATTTTAAATATTTATTTTATTTATAGTTTTTGCATTAAACGAATGGAGAGTATTAGTTAATGATATTAAATTTTCATTGGGCACATTAAAAGGGATTGCACATTCTGGAGAAACGAATTTTACACCTTGTTTTAATAATTTTATAGTTTCTTTTCTTATATCTTTAGGTTTCCCTTTTCTAAGTAAATAAGGATTGTTTATAAAACCAATCAATTCCATTTTTTTATTCATTTTGCTCTGTGATTTAATAAAATCATTTCTTGAATCTAAATGAAGCATATTCATATTAGAGAGGGATAATTTATCTATTCTGTCTTCTAACTTTCCACAAACATGTAATATTATTGGTCCATATGAAGCTAGTTCTTCCATTGCTTGTTGATGAATTGGAAGAACAAATTCTTCGTATATTTGAGGAGATACTAAATCACATGTTACATGATCTGCCCAAACAACAAAGTCTGCTCCATTTTCAAATTGTTGCTTAGCAAAATTAATTGGGGAATATGAGAGTTCCTTAATGAAATTTTTTATTTTATTTGGATTTATTATGGTTTGCATTATTAGATTTTCAACTCCAAATAAATGATAAGCTAAAGTCCAAGGTCCAATTACTTTTCCAATAATCGGTACAACCTTATTATATTTCTGATTTAGTTTTTTTATAATTTTATTAAATTCTATATATTCTTTTTTTTCTAAAAAGTTTTTAGGAAGTGTAAAGTTATCAATTTTTTTTATAGGTTTTTCAATAACTTGAGGCATCCCTTTTTTAGAACTGAAATCAATTTTTGCACCTAATGCTGCTGCTTCTAAATGAATTGAAAAATACGGAGTTAATGAATCGAAGCCTAAGTCTCTATAGCCTGCAACAGCTAAATCGTATGTTTCTATTGGATGGAGATGTGCAGATGGGAAAAAGGCATAATTTTTTGTCATTAATTCATTGGTAATAACACTTGTTGGATTAAGAGCAGGAAATGAATCAAAGTCTTTGTTATTATAGGCAGCAAACACTCTTTCATAACTATTCATTCTATCCTCCAAAAAAATTGTATAAGAGCTTGAAGCTCTTATACAAAACAATAACATATAAAGAGTGAATTACAAATAATATAATTCTTACTTTTTTATGATTCTATTAAAAATGTTTTTTGACATCCAAATAGCTTGAGATCCTAATAATTCTTCCATTCTTATTCCTTCATTCCATTTGACTGTTCTTTCTGTTCTTGCAACAGAACCAACTTTTAATTGGCCAGCATTGGTTGCAATGGCTAGATGAACAATAGTAGCATCTTCAACTTCGCCACTTCTTGCAGAAACTACAGGTAAAAATCCATTATTTTTTGTATACTCAATAGCTTCTAAAGTTTCAGTAATCGTTCCAATTTGATTCATTTTAATTAAAACGGAATTACAAATGTTGTTTTCTACTCCTTTTTTGATTCTATCAATTCTTGTAGTAAATAAATCATCGCCAATCAATTGAATTCTATGTCCAAGTTTTTCTGTTAAAAGTTTATTTCCTTCCCAGTCGAATTCACTACAACCATCTTCAATCGAAATAATTGGATATTTATCTACCCAGGAAACTAACAAATCTACAAACTCACTTGAAGTAAAACTCCTATTTTCAAGGTTAAAATGATATGTTTTTGCTTCTTTATCATAGAATTCACTACTTGCGATGTCCATTGCAATTGCTATATCTTCATATGGCTTATACCCAGCAGTTTCAATAGCTTCAGTTAATAATTGTAATCCTTCTTCATTTGTTTTAAAATCAGTTGGCCAAAATCCACCTTCATCAGCTATGCTTAAAGGTTTGCCATATTTTCTAAATACTTTCTTTGCCGCATTATAAACATTTACTATCATTTCAATAGATTCTTCAAAACTTTTAGCGCTCATTGGAATAGCTAAAAAATCTTGGATATCAATGGAGTAAAGAGCATGGGCTCCTCCACCAATAATTTGTATTTGTGGAAGGGGTAGTATTCTTGCTTGTGTACCACCTAGATATTGAAATAAAGGCATGTTTTTAGCATTAGCTCCAGCGTAAGCTATAGCCATAGAACACCCTAAAATTGCATTTGCTCCAAGGTTTGATTTGTTTTCTGTACCATCTAATTCAATCATTAGTTTATCTAATTCTGATTGGTTAAAAACATTTTTATTTAAAATCGCAGGCTTGATTATTTTGTGTATATTATCTATTGCATTTCTTACACTTTTCCCATTTAAAATGTTCGGATTATTATCTCTTAATTCTAGAGCTTCAAAGGCTCCTTTAGAAGCTCCAGATGGAACAATTGCCCTTCCAATTGTTCCATCTTCTAAAATTACATCTACTTCTATTGTTGGATTAGCTCTAGAATCATATATTTGTCTAGCTTTAACGTCTGTTATTTTTTTAATGTCCATATTCTTCCTCTATTCTTCTAAAAATTTAATTAATTCAATAGCTTTTTTATAATCTTTAATTTCACTTGTCATCAATGTTGATGCAATTGTTCTAACAAGAGATTTTTTTTGTTCGTCGTTTACTAAATATTCTACAGGAGATTTTCCGTCAACTCTTGCTAGCATTAGCATTCCTAATAATTTTACAAAGTAACTTAATACTTCATCTTTTTTCTCGTAATTACTTTCTTCAAAATAAATATCTAGCATGTAATCTAACATATTTAAATAGGAAAGATTTTGTTTTGGGAATTTGATTGATTTAAGTACGAAATGGTTTGCAAAAAAGGCTAAATCGAATACAGGATTTCCATAATGAGCAACTTCAAAATCTAATATAAAAATTTTTCTATTGTCACACATAATGTTCTTAGGTGAATAATCACCATGTACTAAAGTAATCGATTGATCCATTAGTTCTTTTGATAATATATTAGCAATTTCCTTAAATTGAGGATATTTTTTAACAGTAAATTCAATGTAAGGTGAGATTCTTAAATCATAAAAGATTTTCTTATCTTCAAATTCTGTTCTTACATATTCATCCTTATTGCATTTATTATGTACTTTAACCAAAGCTTCAATACTTTGTTTTGCTACTAGAAAATCTAAAATATTATCCATTAAATCTTCTTTCCACATTCTACAATGATCGGGTGCTGCAATTCTTCCATAAATATAATTTGTTGAATCATAAAATAGAACTTCTGGAACACAATCTGGTGCAATATCATGGTATATTTTATTGCTTAATTGCTCTACATACATTCTTGAAGGATCGCATTTCCAATCTTCTTTTACTTTTAGTTTTGAAAGAGACTGTTTAATTATTAAATCTTTATCATCTAGAGAAAGGAAAGCTACTGTGCCAGATACACCTCCGGCACAATATTTTAAATCGTAATTTAGTCCTTCTCTGATGATATCTTTTTCTTTTAAATAAGAAACTAATGTTTCTTTATTTGAAATATCTATCATAAATATTTTCCTTTGATTTTTAATATTTTTAGGCTACAAAAATTGATAAAATTAATACTGAAATAAGAGCAAATCCCCCCATAACAAAGGATGTTGCTGTTACTGCCACATATCCTTTTTTCATGTCAAAACCTGCTAATTTAGTAACTGCCCAGAAGTAAGAACCTTGAGGGAAAACACCACACATACCACCAGCTGCAATTGAGATAACAGCTAATTCTGGAGATATTCCTAGTGCACCAAGAAGTGGAACCATAATAGCTGCTGTTGTAGTAAGTGCAACAGTTGCAGATCCTTGAGCAATTAATACTAAAGATGAAACTAAGAAAGGTAAGATAACACCTGGTAAACTTGTATTAGAAATAATGTCTGCAATAATGTTTGAAACACCTGTTGCTTGTAAAATTTTTCCAAAACAACCAGCTACACCAGTTATTAATAATATTTCGGCACTTTTTTGAATTGCATTTGAAACCCATGTAGTTGTAACTTCTTCATTTAGTTTTTTTGGAAGAATAAAAGAAATTAAACAACCAATTAGTAAAGCTATGTATGGAGTTCCTACAAATTGTATAAATTTTGCAAATCCTACATCAGGAGATGTTGCATACATTAATACAAAAGATCTAACAATAATTAGAATAATTGGCAATATTATTGGGAGGTAGCATAAGAATGTTGCAGGTGCATTTTTAACCTTTTCTTCAAAATCTTTTTCATTTTCAGCATCAATTACTTCATTATCAGCTAATTCAGGATAATTCCTTTTTATAAATTTTGAATTACACCAGAAAACTGTTGTACCAACAATTACCACAACAGCAACTATTAAGCCATAAACCATTACAGTTCCTACATCTGCTCCTAAAATACCAGCTGCTGCTATAGGACCTGGAGTTGGAGGAACTAGTGTATGGGTTGTTAATAATCCACACATTAGTGCAGTAACAAGAACCATATAAGGTATTTTACCAACTTTTGAAATAGCTTTGATAACTGGATTTAAAATTACAAATCCTGAATCACAGAAAGTTGGAATAGATACAACACCACCAGTAATTGCACTTGCAATTGGAGCTCTTTTAATTCCAACTAATTTTAGAATTGAATTTGCAATCTTTTGTGCTGCTCCCGTTTGTTCAAGAACTTCTCCCATTACAACTCCACAGACAATTACAATTCCAATGTATTGCATTGTTCCACCAAATCCCTGAGCAACGGTTGTTGATACTTCTAATAAATCCATTCCTGAAGCAATTCCTAACCCTAACGATACTATTAATAATGATAAAAAAGCATGTAAGTGCAATTTTGTTATTAATAGAATAAGAACTACGACACTCGTAATTAATAAAAAAATTTGAAACATAGGTATCCCCTTTTATTTTTTTATAGTTTGTGGTGGAAATAGAATTAATGCAAAGAAAAACTATTGTGCATTTATTACAAAATTTATCAAAATAAATATTTAATTTATACAAAGTATATATTTTATATTGCTCAATAATTAAATATTTTTTTCTTTATGTTAAATATGAATAATTTTATGTTAAATTTTTATTAAATACTGTATAATTTATCTAAAAGGAACGATTTATGATTTTAGATGTAAATTTTATACAATTTTTAATTGATGATTATTCAAAAGAAACTATTAAAATATTTGTATTTGATAAATATAATACTTTAATTGCCTCAACATGGTATTCTGATTTAGATAAATATTTAAATTTAGCTAAATATTCTATAAACAATAATAAACCTATTGTCGTTGAAGATATAGATAGCAGCTTAGTAAATAATTGTATTTTCGCACTGCCTTTTTCATCAAATACTAAATTAGAAGGGACAATAATAATTGAGGGTGAAAAAGAAGAAATTTCGACAATTGGGTACGCTTTGAAACAATCTTTTGAATCTATAATGTTATATAATAATTATAATAATATTTATAACGATGATAAAGGTAATGATAAGTATAAGGTTTTAGTAGATTTATTATTGGATGAAACATTTCAGCAAGAAAAAATTGAAACTTTAATGAATAAATTAGAAATTGATACTTCATTAATGTTTTCTGTTATTTGTATTGATTATATTTTTGAAAAGGCTAATTATTTTAATATTAATATTAATTTAGGCTATCAAAGTGAGATAATAAATACAAAAGAAAAAATAGATCAATGTCTAAAAAATATAAAATATTTAACAACTCAAGATATAGTGGTTAGAAGAGGTCAAAATAGCTCAATAATAATTAAATCATACTTACCTTCAAGCGACTTAAATGAAATATATTTAGCAAATCAGAAAATTTGTAATGAGATAAACGAGCAATTATCTAAAATTGTTCCACTAGAATTTCATATTGCAAGTGGTGATGTTTATAGTAATATCAAAGAGATTAGAAATAGCTACTTTGAAGCAAAAACTATATTAAAAATAGCTAAACAATATAATAAGGGTGATAAAGTATTAAATCTAAAATCTATTTTATTGGAGGATACTTTCCATTATTTAGACTCTCATATTATTAATAGACTAATAAATACTAATATAAAAAAATTAGAAGAATCTGAATTAAATATTGATGAATTTATTTATTTAATTGATATTTTTATCGATTGTAATTTTAATGTTGCAAAAACAGCAAATATTACTCTATTGCATAGAAATACTATAAAAAATAAATTAGAAAAATTAAAACAAATTACAGAATTAGATCCATCAAAAAGTTTTTCTGATGCCTTTTTATTAAAAATGATTGCTATTCATTATAAGCAAACTAAAAAATAAGGTTAATATTATTTTATCAAAACTTTGCCACTTTATTTTGAGAAGGAATTTTTTATTTCGTTATATATGTATCTAGAATATTTAGCTTTAATCATTTTTTATATTTGCATAAGCTTTAGGAGATTTTCCCATATATTTTTTGAATACTTGAAAAAAATATGCATAATCTGAAAACCCACATTTTCTAGAAATCTCTTCCATATTCATTGTAGTGTTTTGCATAAGTTCTATAGCCTTTGTTATTTTTTTCTTATTAATTAAATCAACGAAATTAGTGCCAGTTTCTTTTTTAATTAGACTACTTAGATATGCTGGACTGATTCTGCAATATTTAGCTACATCACTTAGTGTTATAGCAATATTAATATTATCTTCAATATATTCAAGTGCAAATAGGACATTCCTGCTGTAGTTTCTCTGAGTTTCTTTTTTTGCTATTATAGTTTTTACAAATGTAATAAATTCGGATATTTTATCATCTAAAGATGTGGCTTTATTTATATTTTGAAAAGCATGATAATTTTCTTTTTTTAAAGTTATGTTTTCTCCAATATCCTTTAAAAAAAAAGACATAAATAGATTAATACTTTCTTCAACACTTGTATCTTTTGATAAAGATTCATTGTACAAAAGGTTTATCAGTTGGTCGATAATAGACTCAATATTTTGTAACGAAGCATTTGCTAGATTTTTAGACAGTTTTGATAACGATTCTCTAATTTCAGTAGCTTTTGTATCGGTCTTTTTTACTTCAGTTTCATTTAATGGTAGCTTAAAACTTTTTAAAAGTATCCGTCTTTCAATAATTGATATAGCCTGATTAGCACTATAGCTCAAAGATTCATTAAGGCTTTTGCATTCTGTGCTAACTGATTTATCTTCAAAATCTTCTTCTAGTTTATTTATAATGTTCTCAACTTCATTTTGGTTGTTGGACATTACAATTGCTATAGGGTAGCTTTTATATATGGTATAAACAATTTGTTTTCTTGTTTCCAAATTTAAATTTTGAATAAAATTAAATAGAGATTCTTTCTCTGTTTTTTTGCCGCAAAAAATAGAATAAAATTGGTAAGGTAATTTATTCTGGTTGATAGTTTTATTATTTAGTAATATCTCATTAATTACATTGGTTTGAGTTAATATTTGAAGAGCTGCTTCTGTATTTGAGTTAACTGAATTACTCTCTTTTTCTTTTTCAATTTGTTCTTTGATATTTAAAGTAGCTCTTACTAACTGAATGTTATCTATAGGTTTTACTATGTATTCTTTTACCCCTAAGGTTAAAGCTTTCTTTGCATATTTAAAATCTTGATAGGCAGAAATTATAATAATGTTGGAAAGAATTTGTTCTTTTTGTATAGCTTCAATTAATTCAATTCCAGAAAGGCCAGGCATTATAATATCAGTTATTATAATATCGGGTTGTGTATCTCTTATTAGTTTGAGAGCTTCTAAACCATTACTAGCTTTTGCAATTAAAGTGATTCCATAATCATCCCAACTAATTGATTTGCATAAGGCTTGTAGTACAATAGGGTTGTCATCTGCTATAAAAAGTTTAATCACAAAATTACTCCTTTTATTGGTATTTGAAGTGTAATAACTGTTCCGTTATTTTCTTCACTAAAAAAGGATAGATCACAGTCGTTTTCATATAAGATTTTAAGTCTTCTATACACACTAGAGAGTCCAATATTTTCGGATGTTTCTTTTTTCGATTTTAGGTCATCTTGTAATTGTGTTATTTTTTCTTTATTCATACCTTTACCATTATCTTCGATTTGAATATAGAGAATATTTGAATCTGAAAAGACGTCTATGATAATTTTTCTTTCAGTTTCTAGAGATCTAAATCCATGTATTAAAGCATTTTCAACTATTGGTTGTAGAATAAGTTTTGGGATTTGAACTTTAAGTAAAGTTGTATCAATATTAATATCTAGGGATGTTTCTCCACTGTGAGTAAGTCTATATATTTCTAAATAGTCCTGAATATATGAAAGTTCATCTGCTAGCGAAACAAATTTATCACTTGTATCCATAGCTACTCTTAGCAGTCTAGACAAAGTACAAACTACTTCACTTATTGAATATACTCCTTCAATTTTTGCTTTACTATTAATAATTTCTAAACTGTTGTATAAAAAATGTGGATTAATTTGAGTTTGTAATGCTTTATATTGGGAATCCATTTGCTTTATCATAGCTTCTGTTTTTAGTTCTTCTTGCTTTTTAACTTCATCTATTAATCTTCTTATTTCTTTAGTCATTATATTAAATAAAGTTGTCATTTCGCCAATTTCGTCATGATCTATTACTTTTAATTCAGTATTTAGATTTCCATAACCAATTTTTCTAAATCCATTTGAAAGATTCTCTACGCCTAAGGCAATTCTTTGAGAAATGAAATACCCAATAATATATATTAATATTATGCTTATTATTCCAACTATTAACAAAAGGTAAGGTAAATTTCTAATGCTTTGTGTTAAAAGGGAGTTTTTTATAATAATTTTTAGAGACCATCCTTTTATTGAAGAAGGGGTGCTTGTAATGTAATATTTGCTTTTATCGTGAAGAAAACTAGTATCTTTAGATAAATCTAAGGATAACGGTAGATGGATGTCATTATTAGTTGAGAAGAAAATCTTGTCTTCTCTAGTTATAATAAAATCCATATCCCTAGAAGCTCTTGAAAAAATTCCACTAAATTGATTAGTATTAATTAAAAAAATCCCATATCCAACATATGCTGAATCTATTGGGCTAAAAAGGGCTCTTTTTATTAGAATATGGTTATCATCATACGCACCATAGTCACATCTTCCATATAAATTTTTTAATGTTTCTTCATCGCTTTTTATTATTGAAAATCTTGAAATTAAGGATGATTCAGGTTTAGAAATTTCAAATATTTTATTATCAGAACTAACTATAGTGACAGCTTCAACGCTATTATCACTATATAGAAAGTTCCAAAGTAATAATCTAAAGAAATTATCTTTTTTATAGGAAGATTCTAATAATGTAGAATTTTGCGTTGAAGAGTCTATATAACTAGATTTGATGTATAATTTATCTTCCAAACTTTTAATTGAAGTTTCAAAATTATTCGCAAGTTGTTCTCCTAATACTAGAGCATTATTTTTTGACTCCTTTAATGCAATATCTCTACTATATTGATATATTGCACTAGAAGAGAATATTGTCGATATTAGAGTAACAAGAATAAATACTTGGTTCATTTTTTTAGTAATAGTTTGGTTGAAAAATTTAGTGATCAATAATTCCCCCTAGTTAATGATTTTTACTGTAGCTACAGCCCATTGATCTTTATAGGGATTATCTAAAACTATTTGAGACGGATTTTCAATAGTTTCTATTTCTTCCACTGTTTTAGTTTCAATATGTTTTTCACCAGTAAAAATATCAAACCACTCTATTTCTAATGATGAATATTTTTCAGCTACATAAAAGAGTGCATGCTCATTTTCATCAATGAAATATATATATTGAGAAAGCTTGTTGTGCTTTAAACATCTTCCTCTCCAATAGCATAATTGAGGTTGAGTGGTATAATTCCAAAATTCCATTGCACTAGCATAATCGCTCAATATTTTCCAATATTTATATCCTGTTGGTATGTGTTCTGGAATTATAATATCCCATGCAGTATAAGTATAATAATAACTAGGGTAGGAAAGTGCAAATAGAATTTGCCAAGCTCTTGTAACAAATTCTTCTGGACTTTGTCCATACATATAGGATAAATCTTCTATGCCTTGGATACCACACTCATATCCAAACTCTGAAGAATATATTGGCATTTTATATTTTTCACGTTGCCAAATAGCTACAGTATAAATGTCATAATGCTGTTGAGTTGTGCAGAAATCTAAAACGCATCTTTTAGCTTCATCTTCGTAAAATTGTTTATTGTCATGTAATGTTTTTAATCTATGGTAAGAATCTTCTTTATCGATATTTTTATAGAAATCTGCTAAATAATTAAAATCATCTTCGTAATAGGCCTCTTTTGCATAATCCCAAACAATATTTGAGAATGCTTGATATCGATGAATAATATAGTTGAAGAATTCTTTTTCTTCTTTGCTGTTTTTTTCTGGCCAATTAACTTCTTTATTAAAAACTTTAAAATATAAGTGAACGTATAGATTGTTTTCGTGTAATAGTTGGATTACTTGGTCAAAAGCTTTGAAGTAGTCTTCGTTAAATTGACTAAAGTCTGGATTTTCATTACTACCTTTCCAAGGAAAGAGCTCTGCGGGACCATAGTCATCTTCCATTATTTTACCTTTACACCAAGTTGTATCATAAGCAAAAACATTAATATTAATGAAATTGAATTTATATTCTTTTAAGGTATCAATAAATTTTATAAGTCTATCTACATTATTTTTTCTTTGTGTAAACATACCCAACCAATTGCATTCATAACCACTTAGAAAGAAATTTTCATTATTTTTTTCAATAAATAGACTTTTTTTATTTACTGTTAGTTTGGGTGGAAAGTAAGTTGAATTTTCTACAATAATTTTTATTTCTTGATCATATGCTTTTAAAAGATAAAGACCCGTTTCTTCTCCAGAAAAGCGTAAAATATTTATATTGTTTTTTTTAAATGTTTTAAAAATAAACTTTTTACTGCTAGGAGTAGTAGCTTCAACTCTTTTCAAATTATTTTCAAGTTTTATATCGATAACTTGATTTTGTTTAATTGTTATAATTTCATTTATATTTATATTTTTCAAAATTTAATTCCTTATTTGTTATTTATCCTTTAACAGCACCGCTGGTTATTCCTTCTACAATATACTTTTGGAAGATTAAGTAAACTATTAGAAGTGGTATCATTGATAAGTTAAAAGCAGCGAAGGCAAGGTTTAATTGAATGCTATGTTCACTAAAGAAGAAAAATTGGGTGAGAGGTAATGTTCTAGCATAGTCTTTTTGTAGGATTACTAATGCAATTTGGAAATCATTCCATGTATAAACTGCATTAATTATAAGAGAAGTTAGTATTATAGGTTTTAGTAATGGAACTACAATTTTAAAAAAAACATATGGGTATGTTGCACCATCTATTGTTGCAGCTTCTTCTAATTCATATGGTACCGTTTTAACAAATCCTGTAACTAATAAGATAGTAATTGCAATAAGGGACCCCGATTTAACCAAGACAAAACCTTCAACTGTATTTAGCATTCCCCAGTTTTTTAAATTTATATAAAGAGGTAACATTATTGCTTGGAAGGGAATAACTATTGCCCCAACTAAAAATAGATATAATCTGTTGTATCCTTTTGTATTGTTTCTAGCAATAACATAAGCTGCCATTATTGAAAAGAGAGTTACTATTATTACTGTTGGAACTGTTGTTATGATTGTATTATATAAAGCTTTAAAAAAATTAGACATTTCAATTGCTTGAGTATAATTAGCCCAATGCATAATTTTGGGCCAAGCTAAACGAGTAAATGTAATATCTTGATTTGTTTTAACTGAATAAACAAAAGATACATAAAAAGGTGCACAGACAATTAATGTAATAATTATCATTATTATTGATATAATTTTAGTAGAATTTTTGGAATCAACTTTCATTAAAGTTCGGTCTCCTTTGATCTTAGTGTTTTTGCAACTACAGTAGTAATTATGAAAATTACAATAGTGAAAATTATTGCTAAAGCTTGGCCATAGCCAGCATGGTAGAAACCAAATATATTATTGTATATATATAAGTTTATAGTTGTTGAAGCTGTTCCAGGACCTCCTCCCGTAATGGAGAAAGGATAATCAAAAACTTTTAATCCCCAACTTAACAGTAATGAAACGTTTGCTGTAATTGCAGGAACTATCATTGGAATTGTAATAGATTTAAACTGTCTTCTTCTTGAGGCTCCTTCTATAGATGCTGCTTCGTAAAAACTACTAGGTATTGCATTTAATGCTGCTATATAAATTACCATACAATAGCCTGCATCTCTCCAAACCGAAATGAAACCTAACCCTGTCATTACCCAACTTGTATTGCCTAGTATAGATCTTGTATTAAAAATTGGAGCAATAACATCTGAGTATACATAACTCCAAATAAAGGAGGCTAGTACCATTGAAATTACAAATGGCATAAATAAAAGTGTTCTTAAAAGGTTGTTTGTTTTACTTTTTCTTTTTACTCCTAGGGCAAATAATAATCCAAAAACATTAGAAAAAACAACTTCAACAAATGTAAATTGAATAGTATGCCAAGAGGAAGAATAAATCATTCTATCTTTAAATATATTTATATAGTTTTTGAAATTAACCCAATTTATTTGTGGACTAAATCCATCCCAATCTCTAAATGAATAAGGTATTCCTTGTAAAAAAGGTAATATTATAAAAACAAAAAATAAAACACACGCTGGGGCTACAAACATTAAATCCCAAACGTTTTTTCTTTTTATTTTAGTTTGCATAGATGTCTCCTAAAAGGCGTACCCATCAAAATAGATGGGTACAAATAACAATGATTTAAGCTATTTTGCTAAGGCAGAAGTTAGATCTTTATCTAATTGTTTGATAAATCCATCTAAATTAGATTTTAGATTATCACTTCCAACAAGAGCATGAAGGGCTTGTCTATAAATAGCTTTTGGTTCACCAGTTAGTTCAAGAACGTTTGCTGAAGAGCATCCCCAACCGTTTGCAAGATTGCTGCTAAGCTCTTTTAGAAGAGTTGGCATTGTTTCATCTGCTACTACATTTACATTAGTTGGAATAAGACGAGCTTTATCCATCCAGATGTTTGCACCTTCTACACTTCCAACAAAGTTAATAAAATCAATTGCAATATCTTTATTTTCAGAACCTTTTGCAACCATCATTGCATCATCACCTTTAACTTCATATTGATTATCTTCTGGATTATTTGACCAAGGAATAGGGAAGCATCCGAAGTTTCCATCAGGATTTAATGATAATAAATCACCAGTTATCCAAGCACCATTAATCATCATTGGAGCTTCTCCTGCAGCAAAAATCTGTAAGGCTCTAGAACCATCATATGCATAATCATCAAAGGATGAATAACTCATTCTTTTAACAAATTTTGCTAATTCTTCTTTGAAAATAGGAAAATCAGTTATATGTTTTTCACCATTTGCAATTTCTTCCCACATTGTAGGGTTTTGTTTTGCTAAAGTTACATGGAAAGAACCTTTAAAATCAGTTTCAGGTGCGTTAGTATCTTTGAAAGGACGTGCAAATGGAATTTGATTAGCAGCCTCAAATGTATCTAATACTTTTATAAAATCATTATATGTTCTTGGAACTTCAAGTCCATATTCATTAAACATATCAATGTTATAGAATACACCTTTAATAGAATAATCTAGAGGAATCCCGTAAACTTTTCCATCAAGACTCATTTCATTTTTGAAGCTTTCAGGAAGATCACTAATAAATGATTGACCATCTAATGCTTCAATATGACCTGCATTAACAAATTGTTTAAAATCTCTTGGTCTACCACCAATTACATCAGGAACATCACCTGCTGCTATTTTTGTTTGTAGTTGTTGACCAAATTGAGAATATGGTACGGCTTGAATTTCAAATTCAACATTTGGATGAAGAGCTGTGTAAGTCTCACATAGAGTTTTTAAACCATTCCTTTTAGTTTCTTCACCCATATAGTGCATGATGGATATGACAGTTTTACCATCTTCTGTTTTTGAAGTTTCTTCTGGTTTCCCATTAGCGAATAAACTTGATGCTACAACAAATGTTGCTAATAAAATAACTAATATTTTTTTCATTAGTACCTCCGTATTTTTAAATGATTGTAACATTGCATTTTTATATACATAACTTTTAATATCTTTCACTTATATTAGACTTTTTTTGATTTTTATATAAATTCTATAAAAATTTAAATAATTTAACTAATAGATAAATAACATGGAAAGGGAATATCTAAATATTTATAGATTCCGTCAGATTTAAATTAAGAGTTACCAAAGTCAAAAATTTAAATGCTATTGTTTTTTTATATAATTTATAATTTTTATATGAAAAAAGTATTAGTAAATCAATGATCAAATTAATTGAAGTATATCTTTGGAGCTAGTTTTAAAATGATAAAAAAAGATCTTATTAATTTGAATAATAGAAAAGTTGATTAATTATATTCTCTTTAGCTTTTCTTTATTTGAAGATCTTAACTGGTGTTTTTTAAATTATTTAAGCCATTGTTAATCTCACTAGGTTTTATATAACATATAAAATATGAGATTGTTCAATGGCTTTTAATTAGGTTATAAATATTTTTTTAATATTTACTAATAAATATTATCAGGTTTTTGATTTAAATATTAAAACTCTACGTATTGTTCTCTTTTCGCACCACAAACAGGACAACGTTCTGGAGCAATATCTAAGACTGTGTGACCACATACAGGACAGATGTAAATCTTATCTAATTCCATATCATGACCAGCTTGAGCTGCTTCTTGTGCTTTTTTAAATAGTTCAACATGAATTTTTTCAGCTTCTA
>JBFHGG010000027.1:0-31397 GCA_041583235.1 Halarcobacter sp. | reverse complement strand
TCAGTTATCTCATTTGCTTTTACATATGTTACATTACCTTGATCATCTGTTAATACTGCAAATATTTCTAATGTATATGCATTATCTGGTACTTCTTCATCTACTATTGTTCCTGTTGCGTCATTCTCTATTGCATCTACACTTAAATCTTCAAAGTAATTATTGTCATCACTAACATTTGTTAAGCTAACTGTATAGCTCTCGGTATCTTCATTTAGGGCATCATCTACTACTGTATTTGTGATTGTATATTCAGAACCACCATTACCTGTAATTGTTACTGTTGTTTGTAATGAAGAAGCTGTAAAGTCATCTGCAGAAGTTCCATTTGTTGCATCTGGAGTATATGTTAATGTTAACGTTATTGTTTTACCTACTGGTAATTCTACAGCATTTCCATTCTCATCCACAAGTTTTACATCATGTGTTAACTCTGCTCCATCTGCTTCTATTACTGAATCATCTGTTAATAATTGTACAAATACTTTACTCTTAAAATTTTCTATATCAGTAATTGTCGTATTAACAACATCATTAACAACCTGTAGATTATTAAATCCTCCACTTGTAGGTTCAATTCCCGACATTGTTACAGAATATATTTCACCTGAATCTGAAATAACATCATCAATCGTTTGGATTGTAAATCTATAAACCGTCGTACCTGCAGGAATAGTTATAGTCTGAGTTAATGGAATATAATCTCCATCTTGTGTTGTAATATGTCCTGTTGTTAACACAATAGTCATGTCTGTTGTGGGAGCTTGTGTTAAGGTAATTTGATACCCTGCTAAATCTCCTTCTACAACTTGAGAAACACCACTTAATGTTATTTGAGCAGGTATATTTTCAGGATCATCTGATGGATTATCTGGGTCACCTGAGGCTAAACCTCTACCTCGTGCACCAACTCCATATACTTCCCCTGAAGGATTAATTGTATCAAAAGTAAAATATGAAGCATCTCCATCAGCACCACCTGCTGCTGCTGCATCAAGATTTTCTAATAGTGAACCAAAATCATCAATAATAATACCATTTTGGTAATTTTCGTCTGGATTTGTAGTGTCTGCAAGTAACTCTTTTAGTTCACTAATAACTTTATCCCCTTGAAAGTCATTATTTAAAGCAGTCTCATTAAGTTCAATTAAGCCATCTTCATCATCCATAATACCAAGAACAGTTTTAGAAGTTTCATCTGCAATACCATCTGATTGTTTAATTAAATCTGCCATTCCTTTAAGATTTAATTTTAATCTTTCCCCATTGCCAACAAAAATTAATTCAATTGATTCTTCACCATCAGTTAAATTAAAAGTATATTTTCTGCTCCCATCAGCATTATCAAAATAGAACTGTTGTCCAGCTTCTGGAGTTAATACAATATCTTCTGTAATTTCTTTAGTAGTTTGACTACCATCTGAGTTTTTAATTATCAACTTGATCATGACTATATCCTTTGATTATCTTTTATGCTATATTATATATAAAAAAAGTCTCTAGAAAGTTTTTTTTGAAATCTTTGATTTTTATTAAAAGAGCTTTAAAATGTTTGAATTGGTGTTTTTAGAATATTTTTTATTTTTCGAAGAGAGTGATAGAAGTATTTTTACTCTTTACATGTAATTATCTTAAAAAGTGCACCATTTTTTGTATTTTCTACTTCTAATTTCCCATTCATATTATTTTCTATTATGAGTTTTGACATAAATAATCCAATTCCAGTTCCACCAACTTTTTCATAAGTAAAAAAAGGATTAAAAATATCTTCTATTGGTTTAACTTTTACGCCACCTGCATTATCTTCAATAGTAATAATAACATCTTTAATAGTTTCACTAATTGTAATTATAATTTTAGGATGTTTTATTTTTCTTTGAACAAGAATTTCTTTTGCATTATTTATTATATTAATAAGTACTTGAGTATATTCATTTTTATATCCTAATAAAGTAGGATTTTTTCTAACAATAATATCAAGCATAATATTATTCTCTTTTAAACTTGTGCTTATAATATTAAGAGAAGCATTAATCTGCTCAGATATTTTAAAACTCTCTTTTTCCTTATTGCTTGCAAAAAAACTTCTAAAATCTTCAATTGTATTTGACATATATTTTGTTATATCATTTAATTTTAAAATTGATTCTTTTAACTCTTTTTTATCAAGTTCTAAATCGAAGTCTAATTTTGCTTGAATAGGTATAAATAAAGAAGAAATCTCCATTAATGGTTGTCTCCATTGATGCGCAATATTATTTAACATTTGCCCCATTGATGCCATTTTGCTTTGTTGAAACATAATTTTATCTTTTTGACGATTCTTTGCAACCTCAATATCTACAAGCTTTTCTAACTCTTTATTTTGTTCTTCTAACTCTATAAATTCTTCTAATTTAGTTTGCCTCATAAGATATTTAATACTAAATTATGGCAGGGAGACCTACCATAAGTTAGAAGTTTTCCCCTTTTGTAAAGATGTTTTTTGTTATCTCTTTCCCTTTTTCATTAATATATGCTATATGTCCATTTTTTTGAACTTTTGCATAAGTTTTTGAAAAATCGTAAGCATATTCATACTTAGGTGACACAACTACTTCACATTTATCATTAATATATCCCCATTTTCCATCTTTTACGACTCTAGCAAAACCATCGTAAAAATTATAAGCCTCATCAAACTCATCATTAATTTTAACTTTCATTTCTTTTGTAATGCAAGACCATTTTGCATTTGCATTAGATTGAACAAAACTTACTTTTCCCAAAAACTCCCTTACATCTTTAAAAATAGGTTTTTGAACAACTTCAAATTTATCATTCATATATCCATATTTATTGTCAAGTTTAATTACAGAGAAACCATTAAAAAGTTTTGAAATTGAATCATAAATTGGCTTTACAATTATTTCATTCTTTTTATTTATAACTCCGTATTTTTTTTGATACTCCACAATTGCATATTCGTCCCCTGAATAATCATGAAGCCAATGTAAGTTTATTACATTAGGATGTTCTGTTTTAATATTTTCATTTTGTCTATCATCAAAATTAGACAACTCATCATAAATTGGCTTTACAATGACGTCTCCTTTATTAGATAAAACTCCATATTTACTTTTTTCATTAACAATTACTGATTCTTCTTTACTTGAACACCCTGTAAAAAATACAATTGCTAATGATGTTATAATTAATATATTTTTAAACATCATTTATCCTTATTTATTTGGATCAGTTTCTATTCTAAACTCTACTCTTCTTGATAATTCAATATTTTCTGAGCCATCTTCATTAAGAACTAATTCTGAAGAAGATTTACCTTCTGAAACAAATGATTCATCTACAAACATTTTATTTTCTGATACAGTAGGTGAATCAATGCCCTTCATATAATCTAAAACTGTATCAGCTCTTTTTTGTGATAAAATTCTATTTTTTTCAAATTTTGCATCAGATGTAGATGCACTTCTATATCTTGAAGAAGTATGACCTTCAACATGAACATTAGTGATTTCTGAAGCATAATCTTTTAGAATATTAACATATCTTGGGAAAAAGCTATTTAAAATATCTTTATAGTCAGCATTTACTTTACTACTTCCTCTTGCAAACATTAAAGCAGGATTATTAAATCTAAAAGTTAAAGTATCTTCATCTAACTCTGCATTCCAATCAGCAAAATCTGCTGCAAACTCATCATTTAACTTGTTATACAAATCATTTGCTACATGAATTGTTAACTCGTCTTCTGCTTTACCTTTTTGATCAATAGTGTTAACGGCCATTGCTGCAGCTGTGTAATCACCATTTGGAACTTTTTCAACAATTTGTGCACACCATCTATTCCCATCAATCTTAGCTTCTGTAACTGTTTGTCCAGCATCTAAAGATAATTGAACTCTTTGTACATCAGGATTTAATACATTACCACAAATTTCAGGTGTATTATCATTTATTACCTTATAATCATCAATTGTAATTAAATCATAAAATACTTCTTCAACAACAGTCGCTTCTTCAACTTTTGGGGCACATTCAGCTTCTACATTAACTGCTCTTAATAATTTTGCAATTTTAATATCATTTGTTTTAGATGCATAATGAAGTGGTGACATTTCATATTTATCTAATACATCTCTTTTTGCACCATTACAAATTAATAGTTCAGACATATTTGTATACCCATTTCTAGTAGAATCTATTAATGGTGTATCCCCATATCTATCTGTACTATTTACAGAAGCACCATTATTTATTAATTTTTGTGCAATTTCAAGATGATTGAATCTTGAAGCTAAATGAAGTGGTGTATAACCAAATCTATCTTCTTCATTTAAATCAATTTTCTCATCAATAAAAAATTGAACCAATTTTAAGTCATTTATTCTAACAGCATCATGAATTGAAGATTCTGTTAAAATATCTTTATGATTTAAACCTGTAATTTCAGCACTTTTTTCCATGCTTTCATTTTTTACATTTTTATCACTATTCATAGCATTTTCATTTTTAGCTGAACATCCACTAAATACTATAGCAGTTACTATACTAAATCCAATTAAATATTTTTTCATTTTATGTCTCCCATTTTTGATTTATCTTTCATGTAACGAATTTTGTTTAACTTTTAAAATTGGTTTTAATATAAAATCCAATATTGTTTTTTTCCCAGTTATAATATCAACTGTTGCAACCATTCCTGGAATAATAGGTAGTTTATTTCCATTTCTCTCTAAATAATTTTTCTCTGTTTTAATAATAATTCTATAATAACTCTTTCCCTCCTTAGACTCTTTATCAACAATACTATCTGCTGATATTTCTACAATTTTCCCTTCTAAGCCACCGTAAATTGAAAAATCATAAGCTGTTATTTTTACAATTGCTTTTTGACTTGGATTAATAAAAGCAATATCTTTAGGATCAATTTTTGCTTCAACTAATAAAATATCACTTACGGGAACAATTTCAACTAAATCCATTCCAGATTGAACAACTCCGCCTATTGTATTAAAATTTAATTGCTTAATAATACCATCAACAGGAGAAACAATAGTTGTTTTGGCAACTTTATCTTCATCTCCAATTAATCTTGCTTCAAATTTATTTATCATACTCGCAGTTTTTTGTAAAGTATCAGAAGCTTCTGCTCTAAAAGAATTTAATTTTTCTGATATTCTATTATTTGCTTCTGAAATTGCAAGTTCTGATCTTCTTACTGATAATAAAGCCGATTCTAAATCCCCACCAACTTCAGTATACTCTTTTTCAATATTTAATAAGTCATATTTGGATTTAACTCCACGCTTTACTAACTTTTGAATTGTTATTTTTTGCTCTTTAATAAGTGCAAAACTTTTTTTCAGATTTTTAATTGTATTTCTTATTTCTCTTAATTCTTGACGCTTTTGACCTAATTGAGTTTTTAATACATTAATTGAAGATTGTAACTCTTTAAATCTATTTACCAATAAACTCTCTTCTAATTTGTCATATCTAGACTCATCTTCTAAAACTTCTTTTGGAAATATTATTTTAGGTAACTTTTTTCTTACATCAATTTTTGCCTCAATACTTAATCTAGCTTTTACTGCTAACAAACTTAAATACTCTTGCTTACTCTCTTCTAAAGTAGCTTGAAACCTTGTTGTATCAATTTTCATTAAAGGAGTTCCACTTTTTACTACTTCTCCCTCTTTTACTAATATTTCAGAAATAATTCCACCATCTAAAGATTGTATTCTTTGAATTTTATCAGGAGGAATAACTTTTCCATTTCCCCTTGCAAGTTCATCAATTTCTGCAAATGATGCCCAAATAATTGCACCTGTAAAAAATAAAGTAATGAAAATAAAGACAAAATTTGATAATCTATTTGGATTTTCATTCGCATAAGCATAATTTGAATATACAAACTCTATATCATCTTCTTCATCATCGCTGAGTCCAAAAAGTCTACTTATCCACCCTAATTTCTTTTTCTTCTTTAACTCTTTAGAGGCTTGGTTATATAAATCATTATATTCTTTATTTTTCATTTTTAACCCCCACATTTGACTTTAAAAGTTCATCTTTCGATCCATCAAATGTAACTTGTCCATTATCCAAGATAATTACTCTATCAACAAGATGCAATAAAGAAGTTTTATGTGTAACAATAAGTAAAGTTTTATCATCTATTATTTTTTCAATTTTTCCAATAAAAGCTTTTTCGGTTTGTCGATCCATTGAATTTGTTGGCTCGTCCAACATAATAATATTTGGATTAGATACTAAAGCACGAGCTAAAGTTACAGATTGCCTTTCACCTCCACTTAATCCTTCACCTCTTTCTCCTACAATTAAATCAAATCCTGCTTCATGTTTTCCTAAGAATTCATCAAGGCCTGCAATTTTAGAAACTTTTATTAACTCTTCATCAGAAATATATTGTTCCCCAATTGTTATATTATCTTTAATTGTACCCATAAATAAAAATGGTTCTTGAGGAACACAACCAACTGCATGTCTTAAATCAATAGGATCAATCTGTCTTGTATCTACCTCATCAATTAAAATTGAACCTGATTTTGGTTCATATAAATTTAATATTAATTTTAAAAGAGTTGATTTACCTGAACCTATTTTTCCTAAAATAGCAACTTTTTCTCCATCATTAATAGTTATATTAATATTTTTTAAAGTTTGATGATTTTGATCTTTATACGCAAAATTGACATCTTTTAACTCTATTTTACCTTTTAATTCCGGTCTACTTATATATGTTTTATTCTCTTTTTCAACAGGCATTTTCATAACTTCATCTAAATTATTCAAAGACAACATTGTTTTATCAAATTTAATTATTAAACCAACTAACTGTGAAACAGGAGATATTACCCTACCATTTAATATCATTGCTGCAATTATTGCACCCATTGTAATTTCACCATAACTTGCAAGGTAAACTCCACCCGCAACAATAGTTATATTTGAAAACTGTGAAATAAATGCAGTAAAAAAGGTTATACTTTGAGATAAGAAATGTCCTTTATCTGCATAATGAACTGTTTTATTAATAGATTGATCCCAATTAGTTCTCATTCTATTTTGTGCTCTTACACTTTTTATAATTTCTAAGCCTGTAACAGTTTCTATTAAAGTTGTATGTTTAATCTGTTCTTCTTTTACTGACTTTTCAATTAGCGCTTTTAAAGGTCTTTGCATATACCATGAAACTAATATTGAAATTAATACTGTTGCAATTGTAATATAAGCTAAGGGACCTGCAATATAAAAAATTACCAGTATAAAGATAATTACAAAAGGAAAATCAACAAAAGCAGCAACTGTTGCACTAGTAAAAAATTCTCTAACACTCTCAAAAGATTGCAATCTACTAACAAACTGTCCCGTAGATGCTGGTTTAGAATCAATTTTAATATTAAGTACTTGATTAAATATTTTATTTGAAATGATAGTGTCTGTTCTTTTACTAGCAATTCCTAAAAAATATGATCTTAATACCTTTAAAATAAAATCAAATAACATTACAAAAGATATCCCTATAAACAGAGCCCACATAGTCTCTATTGCATTATTAGGCAAAACTCTATCATAAACATTCATAGTAAAAAGTGGTGTTGCTAAAATAAAAAGATTTATAAAAAGTGAAACAATTATAACTTGTTTATAAATTCCTTTATTTCTAAAAAGGGTACCCCAAAACCACTCTTTTGGACTATCAACTAAGACCTCTTTTTCAACTCTATTATTAAAATTGAATTCTGCTTTTATAATAATTAACTTTCCTGTATATTCAGAATTTAATTTTTCTAAAGAGATAATCGTTTCTCCTGAACTTAAACCAGGCATTATAACTTTTGCAAAACCTTCTTTTTCATCATAATCAAGTAATATACAAGATCTATTTTTATCAAGCAATAAAATAGAAGGCAGTGCAAGCTTAGTAAGATTTGTAATTTTTCTTTTTACAATTTTACTTACTAAACCAATTCTATTTGCAGATTCTATAAACATATCAACATTTAATGAACTATTATGTATAGGAAGATTAAACTTCAATGATTCAGCTGAAGTTTCTCTCTTATGATATTTAGCAAGAAAAAGTAAACACTCCAATAATGTATCTATTTCTCTTCTATCTTTTAAAGTGTTAAAGTTTTCTTCTAATTCCTGATTATCTTGCATTATGTCCCAATACTATTAATTATATTTTGCATATAGTGCTTGATGTTTACTAATATTATCAACATATGGTTTTAAGGCAAGAACACTAGAACTTAAACCTCTCAAAGCATCTTTTGCTTCTTTTACTGAACTATAAACACCATACAATATTTTTGTACTTTTCACATTTTTACCAAATTCGAAGGCATAAGCATTTTCATCAAGATTATTGTCTTTTATAAATTGCACTGCTTCATTCATACCATTTTTTGTAGCTAAATTTATAGTAAAGTAATTTTTAGGAGCTTCTAAAAATGATTTATATTCAGAACTTGCCATCTTCATAGCATCATTTAAAGCAGCATCTGCAATCTCTTTATCTAATCCTAGTTCTTTATTTATAATTGAACTATCATTTGAACTAATTAACCCCTCTAGTTCTAATTCTGTCGTCTTATCCTGTTTTTTAGGAGTGTAATCAATTGTTCTTGGTTTTACATTTGCACATGTTTGATTACTTGAAGATATTACGGAGTCTGTCAATTGTGAAAGATTAAACATTAAATCATAATAATTCTCTAAAGCTGTAAATTCCATATTAATTAAACTTTTACTAGAATTAAAAAGTTCACTCTCTGCATTTAAGATATCAACAAAAGTTCTAGTTCCTGCTTCAAATTCATTTCTATATACTTCAACAATATTTACATTTGCATTTACATATTTTTTTAAAGCTTCAACTCTTTTTTTATTTGTGAAATATTTACTATATAAAGACTTGATTTCTGAAACTACATCATTAGTAATTTCATCTAAACTCTTTTTTTGCTCTTGTAAGAAAATCATTTCTTGTTCAGATCTTATGCTATCTCTATTTCCATTGAATAAATTCCAATCAAAGTTTAATCTAGCATAGGCATCTTTTTCTGTTCCATTTTCATCAAGTTCTAAATCATTATCAATTGAAGCTTTTAATTCTAAATTTAAACTTGGTAAAAATCTTGCATCATATTGTGCAATTTTCTCTCTTTGTACCTTTATATTTTCAATTTGTTCCAAAATTCTGTAATTTTTTAAAATTGCCATTTCTATAGCATCTTTTAATGTAGCTGGTACTTTTGTTTCATCAATAATTGGTCTACAAATTTCCCCTTTTGGTTCTTCTCCAACATATTTTACATAATCAGCAATTCCAGACTCTTTTACATCTTGTTCTTCAATATAATTATCTGTTACAAAATTTAATTTTGAACTTACTTGATATGTTTCTAAGACCTCTCCACTAATCTCCTCTTTTTCTTTAGCAGTAACTAGGTTTTCTTCATTGATTTTAATCATATCACTAGTTAAAATCAATCTTTCATCAGATCTAACTAAGCTTGTATATGATTTTACTGTTTCTAGAATAGTATTTTCAATTGCATAAAAACTTCTATATTTATTAGCTAGTTCTTGATGCTTAGATTCAGAAACTTGTGAAGGAGTTGAACCTCCATCATATAAATATTGCCTAAAAATTATCGCAGCATTATAACCATCTTCTTTTTCATTAGTATCTGTACCCGAATCATAATCTCTTTTTACATTTGCCTTTTCTAAATACGCTTCAATATCCAAAGTTGGTAAATACAAACCTTCTCTATCATCAACATATTTCCGGTAAGCTTCTTGATTTTTCGTCTCGGCAATAATATCTGGATTTGTGTTCAATGTTTTTTCAACACTATCTCTTAAGCTTGTTCCAAAAGTTGAAGTAACAAGCACGGATAGGCATATACTTGTTAGAACTATTTTTCGTCTCATCTGTGTTTCCCTTCTTTCTAGATTTATAAACTCCACTAAAAAAAGTTATATTATTAAGTTATTCTTAATCTTCACTTAAGAAACCTATAACATAAATTATTTTATTATCTTATATATACATTTTACCATAAAAAGAAAATGAAATGATTAGAGATGATATAAAAAAATTTAAAAATGTACTTAAACACTTAAATATTCTGTATATTGAGGATGAAAAAAATATAAGAGATAATGTAACAAAAGCCCTAGAACTAATGACTAATAAAGTTTACCCATTAGAAAGCTGTATTACTGCAAATGAAATTTTGGAAAACAATAGAATTGATTTAATTGTTTCAGATATCAATCTTCCAAATAAAAATGGTATTGATTTCATTAAAGAAATACGAAGGAATGGTTATAAAACGCCTGTTATTCTGTTAAGTGCACATACTGATAAAAATTTTTTATTAGAAGCCACAAAACTTAAATTAGTAGATTATTTGGTAAAACCAATTGATTTAACAATGCTAAATGATGCTTTATTAAGAACTTGTCAAGAGATACTTAATGAGGGTAGATATATTGTAAACTTTGAAGAAAATATAACTTACAATATAATGCACAAAAAACTTTATTATAATACTAATAACTCTGAAATAGACTTAACAGCAAAAGAGATAGAACTTTTAGATTACTTTATAGAAAACAGTTCAAGAGTTATTTCACATGAAGAGATAAAAGATGAAATCTGGAAAGATTCATTTGAGGTAACAGATTCAGCACTAAAAAATGTTTTAAATAAATTAAGAAAAAAGATAGGTAAAGATACGATAAAAAATATATCAGGAATTGGATTTAGAATACATTTAAATTAATATATTAAATAATAATAGTAATTATAAAAAATGGATACCATAAGATAAACTTATAGTATCCAAATAGATATGCATGAAATTAATCAAGTTAATGATACACCGTAATATCTAAAAATACTCTTAAATTAACATAAGTAAAAATTATATTAGTAAAGAATTATAAAATTTTTTGAATTTTTTTATTATTTATTTATATTTAATCTTCTTTTTAAAAGTATTGTTTATTTTTTAACATTTTTTTTAATCTTATCAAAAGGTTGCATATGCAATAATTGCACATGCAACTAAAGGACATAAATGAATTATGCTTTAAAAAATTCTATAGCTTATAGATTTATACGTGGAGCAAATAGCGTCAATAAAACACTAAATAAGAAATTAAGTCCTTATGAAATAGCAATAGAACAAAGAGCAACATTAGAAATTATTAAGTTTGAATCAAATGTTAACCAGACAACAATAGCTAATTTATTAGGAAAAGATAAAACAACTATAAGTAGATCTTTAAATTCTTTAGAAAAAAAAGATTTAATTAGAAAAACTGAGACATTAGGAGACAAAAGAAGTAATAATATTGAATTGACTCCAGCAGGTGAAGTAATATTAGAAGAGACTGTTAATGAAGTTACTTCTTTTAGAGAATCTTTAAATGAAAAATTAACTCAAAAAGAGATTGAGATGTTTTTCAAAATTGTTGATAAATTAGAATTATAATAATTTTTTGGCAATAAAGTTGTATAGACAACAATTATAATTAATAAAATAAAGATAAGAAAGGACACAAAATGACGACATATTATGAAAGATTAAATCGTTATGTAAGAATTTCAAATGAATTATATAAAGAGTTTGAAAAAGTATTTAAGAGAAAAGAAGAGTGTGAATTAGTCTTTTTAAATAAAGAAAATCACAAAGTAAGTATCAAATCAAAAATTTTAAAAATTTTAAATATTGATGATTCAGAATATATGGATACTACAACAGGAACAAGAATTAGACTAGATAAAATTGTTTCACTTAATGGGGAAGATATTAAACATTTAAATCATTATTAATATTAACTTGTAAAGAGTAGAGAGTATTTTCTACTCTTTTATATATACTATTTTAATAAGTTTTATAAAAGAAGTAAGGTAAAAGTTATTAGATAAATAAAAGTGGCAGACAATGTCGGATTCGAACCGACGGTAGGTTGCCCTACGCTACCCTTCCAAGGTAGTGGATTAAACCAGCTCTCCCAATTGTCTGTATATTATAATTTTTTCTTACTTTTATGGAAGTATACTATTTTATTATTTCTATTTTCTTAAAGATCAATTACTTATTGGAATTTTGATAATAAATTTTGCACCTGTATATTCTATATCATCATAAACATAAGTTTCATTTTCAACACTAAGAACACCATTTAAATTTGATTTTACAATTTCTTGACTCATATAAAGCCCTATTCCTGTTCCCTGAGCTTTATATTTTGTCGTAAAATAGGGTTCAAATACTCTATCAATTATATTCTCAGGAATACCTTTAGCACTATCTTTTATTTCTATAATTAGTTTATTTTTCTTTTTATAAACATCTATAAATATATATCTTTTTTCTTCCTTTAAATTAAGCAAGGCATCTTTTGCATTATTTAGAATATTTATAAGAACCTGCATAAGTGCATTTTCAATTGAAAAGAGATAAATTTCATCTATATTTTTGATAATTTCAATATCTTTTGCTACAAATTGTACACTTACAATATCTAGTGTTTTTTCAAAAGTATTAGAAATTAAAAATTCTGATATATTATTATTTGAAGGATTAAAGAAGTTTCTAAAATCATTAATTATTTTTGATAAATATTGAGCTGAGTCATTAATTGCAGTTAAGGCTTTATCTAACTCTTCATCAGATAAACAATCCATCTCTTTTTGTATTTTACTACCTGTTGCTGCTGAAGAAATAGTTGATAGAGGTTGTCTCCATTGATGTGCTATATTCCCTAGCATTTCACCCATTGCTGCCATTTTACTTTGTTGATATAGAATTTTTTCTTGTTTTAACTTATCTTCTCTCATTTTTTCTTTTTCACTAATATCAATAGTTGAAGCAATATAATATTTTTTATCCATTAAATATATATGCCTAACAGCCATAAGAGCATCAAATATTGTATTATTTTTTCTTTTTGCTTTAAATTGGAAAAGATATTCTCCATATTTTTCAACTTTTTCTATTATTATATTGGGCATATTAGAATCTTCACAATGGGAGACAGGAGAACTTCCTAGTATCTGCTCTTTATTATCATATCCCCACATCTTTACATAAGCATCATTAACATAAGTGAAAAGTTTATTTTCATCAACTACATTGATTGCAGAAAGAGATTGTTCAAGTAAAGATGCTTGAAAAAGTACTTGTTGTTCATCTAATACTTGTTCTGTTATATCACGCACAATAGCCATTACATGTCCAACTAAGGGTAGTTTTGCCATTCTTGCTTCATAATATTTTATCTTACCTTCTATTTTAAGTTCATATTTAAAGATTTTTAAATTCTCACTTTTTCTTAACTCTTCAATATTTTTAATAAAAAGTTTTCCTATATCTTTTGGCAATACATCTTGCATCCTTTTTCCTAAAAATAGTTCAGGACTAAGGTATAAAGAGTTTTTCTCATGGGCACGATAATCAACAATTTCTCCATTTCTTTTCATTATAAATAAAAAATCTGGAAGAACTTGAAATACTGAGGTAAGAATTTGATCACGCTTTTTTGATTCTTCTTCATGGGAGATATCAATTTGTGTAATGATTATATTTTTCACTTTATTATTTATATCTTTTAATGGATAAATATTAGATTTAATAACTCTCTCTTTGCCTAAGCCCTTGAAAGTAATAGTTGAAGAAGAGGGATTAAATTTATGAGCAGGAATATTAACAACTTCTCCAGCATATGCTTTTTTTATGTATTCTAGTATATTTGTATTTTTAAACTTTTCATCAGACAAGATATTAAATTTACCCACAGTTTTCGAAGTATCAAAGCCCCAAAGTTCACCATGAGCTTTATTTACTGCAATTTGAAGACCATTTTTATCAAAAATTTCTATTGCATATGGGGATTCTTGCATTAATGATTTATATTGTTCTTCACTCTCTTGAAGCGATATTTCTATCTCTTTTTTATTTGTAATATCTTGTATTGTTCCTAAAGTAGCTTTATGAATATTATTTTCATCATAAAAATGTTCTGCTCTTTGAACTACGTATTTTATTCTTCCATTAGATAAAAGCAGTCTATGTTCAAAATAATACTCTTTATGCTCTTCTATACTTTTGTTAAAAATTAAAAGCATATTATCTTTATCATCAGGATGTACAACTTGTGTAAAAACTTCAAAACTTAAATCACTTTTTACATCAAATTCAAATATATTATAAACTTCATCTGTACAGATTAAAACATCATTATTTAAATTTTGTTCCCAACTTCCAATTTTTGCTTGTTTTTGAGCCTTATTAAGTATTGAATTCTTTTTATTTAATCTATTTTTATACTCTTTAAATAGATTTTCCAAAAAATTAGAGATAAAAATAGAGATAATTAAGAGAGTTAGTGTTATAAAAAAGACTATTATAAAAATAAAATATTCTTCTCTATCATGAACTCTTTCCAATTCTATTTGTTTATTTTCTATTTCTTGATTTAATTTATCTAAATTAAATCCAATTCCAATTACCCAATCATACTTATTGATTTTTTTTAAATATGATATTTTTAAATACTCTTCCTTTGCATTCACAAAGTTATACTTAAAATAAGTAGTATTTTTTTTAGAAGCTATAAATTCTGTAAATAATTTGACAAAAGGATTCTCTTTATTTATCTGATTAATATTAGAAATTTTAGTTTTTGTAATTAAAAACTCTCCATTTTTATTTATAGCAAAAAAGTATCTTTTGTCTTTAAATTCAAGACTTTTTAAATGTTCTAAAATCTTATTTTTTACTTGCTGTTCAAAATCATCAACATATTCTGCTGTAGTAATAATTAAATTATAAATTTCTAAATTTTTAACAAAACCAATTTTTTTAAACTCTCTTGATTTGTCATTGGGTTTAAAATAATACCAAGAGAAAAATCCTTCGCCCTTTGTTTTTGCAATATTAATAGCTTCTTTAATAGGATAACTACCTTTTACATCTTTTCTATTTAATACTAAATTTCCTTCAAATTGCTTATTAATTGGATGTAAGATATTTACACCTTCTATTGTATGAATTGAAAAATATCCTCTTCCTTTATTAAAACGTATAGTTTCTACAGAATTTTTAATATGAGAGATTATCTCTTCTTTGGATAAAGAATCTTTATTTTTATTATATATATTTATAGCAATTTTATAAGCAATCTCTATTCTATCTTTTAAATCTTTTTTTAATAAATCTTCAGATTTTTTTGTTTCATAATATATGTATTTATAAGCAGTCTCAATATCCTGTTTAATTTTATCTTTTTCTGAAATAATTGCTTCAAGTTTAATTCTCTTTTGTTTTTTATCAAACTCTTTTTTATGCTCGTATGAAATATAAAAGCTAATTAAAATTACAATTGAAATTATAAATATTGTTGGAATATATTTTATTATCTTAAGAATAATGTTTTCATCTATTATTTTCTGCAAAATATTCCTTTCAAACAATAAATAATGTTTATTTGAATATTATACAATTATAAATTAGATTATATCTAATTAAGAATTTACCTCAAAAAGTTTAAGCATTAAACAAGTTTACTTAATTATATACACTCTATTTTATTTTTTCCAGAAGCTTTTGCTTTATACATTTCTTTATCAGCTCTTCTTACAATCGTATCCATATTATCTTCTTTTCGTAATTGTGTTAATCCAAAACTTGCGGTAACACTATTTTTAGTCAAATTTCTTAAATTATAATCAGATTCAATTAAATCTTTTATTTTTTTTGTAATGACCTTTGCATCTTCCAAAGAACTATCAATATAAGCTATTACAAACTCCTCTCCTCCCCATCTAGAGATTAAATCTGTTTTTCTTATATTTTCTTTTAATATAGTAGAAACTCTTATTAAAACTTTGTCTCCTATTCCATGTCCATATTTATCATTAATCATTTTGAAATTATCTATATCTATAAAAACGAAACTCAAGGCTTGATTATTTCTTTGATGTAATAAAAGCTGATATTGAAACTTATCTTCAAAGACTCTACGATTATTCATATTTGTCAAAAGATCATTTCCGGCAAGGTGTTCTAATTTTTTATTATAGTTTCTAATTAAGAAAATCAAACTTATTGTTATTATTATTGAAATAAATATAGAGATGAAAAGATTTAGATAAAATATATTTTTCACATCTTTTATAAAATCATCTACTTTTGCTTCAACTAATAAATAAAGATTAAGTTCAGGTATATATTTACTACTTAAAAGATATCTCTTTCCATTATGTTCAAACTCAATTGATTGAGGATCTTTTGAGATTAAAGTATCTTTGTAATTTCTTAGATGTTCTATATTGTCAAGATTATCTTCTTTTACAATTTTTCTCTCGGCTAAAATAATTTTTCCATCTTTATTAATAAAAAAAACTTTGAAATGATGTTTTTGTCTAAAGTTCTTTAACATATCATTAATATAATAAATTTTTATGCCAACTCCAGTTGCCCCTAAAAATGAGTAATCTTTCCCAATAATTTTATAGTTTAAAAACATCATCATTGAATTTGATAAATGTTTATTAAAGTCTAAATTTATCTCATGCCTTTCTTGTATTTTCTTAAAATCATAATACCATTTATTAGGCTTATTTGATTCATTCATTTTTTCAATAAGACCTTCATGAGTATAATAATTTTGGGTTTTTTCTGAAACAAGAAAACTTGTAAACATTCCATATTGATTTCTTATTGCATTTAAATATTGTTCTATTTTACTATGATTTTCTTCTTCATTTATTAGCCAATCTTGAACAAAAGTATCATTTGCCATCATAGATGAAACTAAATAAGGTTCAATTATATGCTTTTGAATTTCAGTATAAATATTATCTAAAGATAAAGGTAAAGACTGATTTTTCAACTGTTTTTCTGTATTATTTAAAGAAACCATATAGTTTATTGTTGTAATAGACAAAGAGAGAATAAGTAATAATATACTAACAACAATTACAATTTTATATTTTGAATTCATAAACATGTCTTTTTAGTTTTATTTTTATATAATTTAGCATAAATTGAATTAATATTCATATGAAATAATATTATGATTTTCTTTTTAAAACTCTATGAGCTATCTCTTCTTCTATTAACTTTTCATCAGTTGTAGTAATAAATTTAATAGTATCAGGAAGTATTACCTCTTTAATATTCTGATATTCAGGCTTTTCTTGCGTTAATATTTTGTATTGATCAATTACATTAGCTTTATATTCATCAAAATTAACTTTTTCCATGGGACTTAACTCTTTTGCATTTTTTGCAATATATAATAAATATTTTAAAGAGCCATTAATATATTTAAAAGCTGTTTCATAATCATCTAATTTAAAACATAATATTGTTTTCATAACATAATAAGAGGGTACAATTTTAAATAAAACAACATTTTCTTCAAACTTTTCACACTGTTTTAATATAAGTTCATAGTCTGGTTTTTCTTCTTTGCAAATTGCATTTGAAATATTATCAAAAAGAAATGCATCTTCTTTCATATATTCTTTTAAACTTGAGTTTTCTGTCATATTATAATTCCTTTATAAAAATTTATTCTAACAAAATTTAATTCAATTTAGGAAGAAAATAAAGATTTTTTGATAAAATATCGCCCTAATAAGAGTTTTAAAATCAAAAGGTTTGATAATAATGAGTGAGAGCAAAGATTTTTTACGTACAATTGTTGAAGAGGACTTAAAAAAAGGAAAGTATAAAGAGGTTATTACAAGATTTCCTCCTGAACCTAATGGATTTCCACATATAGGACATGCTAAGTCTATTTGTATAAATTTTGGAATTGCAAAGGACTATAAGGGTCATTGTAATTTAAGAATGGATGATACAAATCCAACTAAAGAAGATACAAAATATGTTGAAGCCCTCAAAGATGCCGTTCAATGGCTAGGCTTTGATTGGGGAGATAATGTATACTTCACTTCTGATTATTTCCAAAAAATATATGATTATGCTATTACTCTTGTCAAAATGGGTAAAGCTTACGTTGATAGTATAAATGAAGAACAGATGCGTGAATTTAGAGGAACTGTAACAGAAGCAGGGAAACGTAGTATTTATGCACAACGATCTGTAGAAGAGAATCTTCAGCTTCTAGAAAAAATGAAAAATGGCGAATTTAAAGATGGAGAGCATGTTCTTAGAGCTAAGATAGATATGAGTGCTGCTAATATGAAAATGAGAGATCCTCTTTTATATAGAATTAGACATGCACATCATTTTAGGTCAGGTGATGAGTGGTGCATTTACCCAATGTATGATTTTGCTCATTGTTTATCTGATTATATTGAAGGAGTTTCTCACTCTATTTGTACCTTAGAATTTGAAAATAATCGTGATATTTATAATTGGGTACTTGATACCTTAAAACTTGAACTACCAAGACCTTATCAACATGAATTTGCAAGACTTGGTATTAATTATACTGTTATGAGTAAAAGGAAACTTCTAGAATTAGTCCAAGGAGGGCAAGTTTCTGGCTGGGACGATCCACGAATGCCTACAATTGCTGGATATAAAAGAAGAGGTTATACAAAAGAGTCTATTTTAAATTTTTGTGATCAAATAGGAATTGCTAAAGCTAATTCTACTGTTGATGTAGCACAACTTGAATTTTGTATAAGAGATGATTTAAATAAAAAAGTTCCTCGTGTTATGTGTGTACTTGACCCATTAAAAGTAACAATTGAAAACTATGAAGGAATTGAAGAAATTGATGCTCCATATTATCCTCATGATGTACCAAAAGAGGGTTCAAGAAAAATTCCTTTCTCAAAAGAAATTTATATTGAACGTGATGATTTTATGGAAAACCCTCCAAAAGATTACTTCCGTCTTACTCCAAATCAAGCTGTACGTTTAAGACATGGATTTATTATTACTTGTAAGGAAATAATAAAAGATTCTAATGGAAATATTATTGAAATAAAAGCAGAATATTATCCTAACTCTAAAAGTGGTTCAGATACTAGTGGAATAAAAGTTAAAAGCGCTATACAATGGCTTAGTTCTAAAGAAGCTAAAGTGATTGAAGTAAGATTATATGATAGATTATTTAAAGATGAAGCACCTGAAGGCTTAGAAAATATAAATCCAAACTCTTTAAAAATCATAAAAAATGCTCTTATTGAGCCTGCAGTTATAAATGAAAAACCAGATGAGAGATTTCAGTTTGAAAGACAAGGATATTTTTACGCTGATCCTATTGATTATACAGATGAAAAACCAGTATTTAATAAAATTGTAGGACTTAAAGACTCATGGGCTAAAAAAACAAAAGATAATACTCCTAAAATTGAAACTAAAGTACAAGCTAAAAAAGAACAAGTAATTGGTAAAGAAGAGGCTATGAATGAAGAGCAAAGCTTATTATTTGATAAATATACTAAAGAGCTTGCACTAAATGGCGAGGTTGCTAATATTCTAGCAAGAGATGCAGATTTATCTTTATTCTATCAAAAAGCTTTAAATGAAATTAATAGTCCTGTAAGTTTAGCTAATATTGTTGTAAATGAAGTTGCTAGAGAACTAAAAGATAAAGAAGCAAGTAAGCTTAAATTTACTGCTAAACAAATATCTCAACTTATTGAAATGATTGATAAAGAGACTATATCAAGTAAAATCGCAAAAGAAGTATTTGAAATTATGGCAAAAACAGGAGAGAATCCAAAGCAAATAGTTGAAAGTAAAGGACTTATTCAAATAAGTGATACTTCTATAATTGCTCCAATTATTGATGAAATAATTGCAAAAAATCCTGATAATGTAGAAAAATTCAAAGCAGGAAATAAAAAACTTTTAGGCTTCTTTGTAGGACAAGTACTAAAAACTACAGGTGGAAAAGCAAATCCAAAAGTAGTAAATGAACTTGTAGCTTTAAAGTTAAAATAAGTAAATAAAAAGGCTAGTATATGCTAGCCTTTAAAAAATAATATTAAAATTCATTGATTTGTTTAATAGCATATTCAACATCATTATAAAATTCAATACTACCTTTTTCATGAACAACACCAATTTTTGATAGTTTCTTTAACATTCTATCTTGAAGTCCTGATAAAATCAATAATCTATTACTCTCTTTAGCAGATTCTAAAATAGATTTTAATGCAACCATTGCTGTCATATCAATCATTGATACATTTTCCATATTTATAATAATAACATCATACTGATCTTCATCAGTTGTTAATATTGTTTTTAGGGCATGATGTGCCGCACCAAAGAACATTGGTCCATTAATATCATAAATACAAATATTATCAGGAATATCTATATTTAACTTATGTTTATTGTTAACTAGTTCAATTGAGTATAAATCAATAGTTCTTTTTATAAATAAAACAGAGGCCAAAATCATTCCCACACCGATTGCTATTTGCATATCTATTAAGACAGTTAATATAAAACAAGTAAGTAAAATATATATATCATCTCTTGGAGCATTTTTTACAATATTAATAAAGTGTTTGTATTCTGACATATTCCATGCAACAATAAGTAATAATCCTGATAATGCAGCCATTGGAAGATAAGATAAAATTGGAGCGATAGAGATAACTGCTATAAAAATGAATATAGAATTAAAAACCGAAGAAAGAGGAGAAGTTGCACCTGATTTAATATTTACAACAGTTCTAGCAATAGCAGCAGTAGCAGGAATTCCTGCAAAAAATGGTAAAATTACATTTGTAATACCTTGTCCAATTAATTCTCTATTTGGATCAGTTCTTTTTTTTGTCATCCCATCTGAAATAACAGCACATAATAAGGATTCCAAAGAACCTAAAACGGCAATTGCCAAAGAATGAGGAATTAAATCTTTTATTAACTCTTTTGTAATTGTAAGGTCTGCCCAGGGAATAGTGAAAGATAAAGGATTTGATGGTATTCCAGAAAATATTTCCCCATTTAATTCATAAGAAAAATTTGAATTAATTGTTAATATTTGATATGCATCGTTATAATTATTATAAAGATAAGCTAGTAAAGTAACTACAACTAAAGAAACAAGAGAAGCTGGAGTTTTATAGTTTTTCTTTTTCCAAAAAACAATTATCAAAATTGTTAATGATCCTATTACAAACTCTTCAATTCTAAATGTATGTAAAGATGTAAAAAGAGTATAAACTTTTTCTAAAAAATGACCATCAAAATGTTCTATATTTAAACCAAAAAAATCTTTTATTTGTAAAGTAGCAATTACTATTGCAATTCCTGATGTAAAACCTACTGTAATAGGATAAGGTACTAACTCAATTAAACTTCCTAATTTTGATAAACCCATAATAATCTGAAAAATTCCTGATAAAATACCACAAACTAGTAGTCCTTTTAATCCATACTGCTGAACAATGGGTATTAAAATAACTACAAATGCAGCTGTAGGTCCACTAATATTAACTTTGCTACTTCCAAATAAAGCAGTTAATATTCCCGCAATTATAGCTGTATATATACCATTTTCAGGAGGTGTTCCAATGGCAATTGATAAAGCCATTGATAAGGGCAAGGAAATAATTCCAACAACAATACCTGAAAATAAATTTGATTTCATCTTATCTCTTTTTCTTTAGTTTTCTTTCAACTAGATTTTTTTTACTTCTTTTTACAGAAGATTTATATTTTTTAGCTTTTAGTATTTTGATAACTTTTGTAGAGATCAAATACATTTCAGAAACTTTTGATCTATATTCTTTGTTTTCTTCTAAATTAACTTTTTCAAATTTAGATAATAATTCTAAGTAATTTATATCATTTAAATAAGGAAAATATTGAGTATGTTTTTCTTCTAATAGCCATTCTGATAATAAAGATAAAATAAATTGTTCAGGGATCCATAAATCACCATTATGTATGTTTTCTTCTATTTTTGAAACTATGCTATTGTAATATTGAACTAGTTCATCATAATATGGATTAAATACAGGAGCATTGCTAACTGTATTTCTAAAAATCTTATCATTCATAATTTCTGAATTTTTTAAGTTACTTAGTAATTCGTTTAAAATGTTTGTAACAACTTCTGCATCTTCTTTGCTTAATAAGCTAAGGGCATACTCTTTTTTTTCAAGTAATGAAAAAAGTTGTTCTAATGTTGAGCGAATATATATTAATAATGCGATAGTCTTTGTTTTATTCAAGAACAATCTATTCATAATCAACCTTAAGTTTGAATTAAGTTCATTTTATATAATTTATGATAAAAATAAGATTAAATTATATATATTTATAATTGAATATGATATAATTATCCAGTTATACACAAGGTTCAAAACTATGAATAAAATCAATCAAAAAGTTAATAAAATAAAAAAAGAGTTATATATAGAAGAATCCGTTCCCTATTTTGATCAAACAGGTTTTAAAAACTCTAAAATTAATGATATTGCGAAAGTTCTAGATACTTCAGTTGGAACAATATATAATATTTTTGATTCTAAAGAAGATTTATATTTAGAATATTTAATTTTTAAATTAAAAAAATTCCTTGAAAATTTAGAAAAAGAAAAAACAGATGATCCTATAGCTAATTTATCTATTTATTTAAAATATAAATATGAGATTTTTTTTCAAATAGATGAAAATAAATCTAAACCCATTACAGATGATCCATACTTCTTCCATAAATTAGATATTGCAAATCATAAAATAGTTAATGATATATATTTATATTTGGAAGATCAATTAAAATTAATAATTGAAGAACCACATATTTCTTATAAACATTTAGCAATATTATTTAAAAAATTTTCTGATGGTTTTATTGAAAGTTATATTTTAGAACCTTATTCAACTGATAATATAATTGACCATACTCTAGCAATGTTTTTAAATGGCTTATTAAGAAAAACAAACTAGAAAATACAATTCCTTTCTAAGCTCAAATTTACATTGTTTAAAAATACTAGATAGAAATCTCTATTGTAAATTTAGCTCCAATATAATCAATTCCTTCATATGAAAAGTTTTCATTATTTACATGAAGAGTACCATTTAAATGTGTTCTTGTTATCTCTTCACTTATATATAAACCAATACCCGTACCTTGGGATTTATGTTTTGTTGTGAAATATGGTTCAAAAATTCTATCTATAATATCATTTTTTATTCCACCTGCATTATCTAATATTTCTATAATTAAAACATTTTCTTTTTTATACGTATTAATAAAAATTAATCTTTTTTGATTATCTTTTGTAAGTAAAATATCTTTTGCATTATTTAAAATATTTATTAAAACTTGTATAAGTTCATTTTCAATGGAAGTTAATTTAAACTCTTCTATATTTTGAATGATTTCTATATCTTTAGCCTTAATTTGTGCAATCATTAAATTTAATACTTTTTTAATCGTATTTGAAATATTAAATTCCGAAGTTTTACTATTACTTGGATTTAAAAACTCTCTAAAATCGTCAATTGTAGAAGAAAGATATTGTGCAGAAGTATTAATTGCAGTTAAGGCAGAATTTAATTGTTCATCAGATAAGCAATGCATCTCTTTTTGTAATTTTGCACCCGTTGCTGCTGTTGAAATAGTTGATAAAGGCTGTCTCCATTGATGGGCTATATTTCCTAACATTTCCCCCATTGCTGCCATTTTACTTTGCTGGGAAAGTATCTCATTTTGTCTTATATTTTTTTCAATCTCTATTTTTACTTTTTCATTAAGTTTTTTATTTAATCCTTTTAATAAAAATTGCCTATATACTAAAATTAAGATTATTGTAATAATTAGAATAATAATTAAATATTGCCAAATAGTTTTATATTGTACACCTTCTTGATAGTTAATAGAAACCCATTTATTTAAGATATTTTGATGATCTTCCATTGATATTTTTGAAATAGCTTTATTAAAAATAGATTTTAAAATTGGTTCATCGTTTCTTGTTCCTATACTTAAATCAAGAAAGACATCAATTTTTCCAGCAATTTTCAATTGTCCTAAATAATTATTTTGTATCTGAAAGCCTGTAGTTGCTAAGCCTCCAATAAAAGCAAAAGTTTCTCCTGCTTCAACTTTTTCAAGACCTTCTTTTAAATTTTCTACATCAACAAACTTTACTTCAGAATTACTACTTTTTAAAAGCTCCGCATATCCATAATTTTTAACAAGCCCTACTTTTTTATTTCTTAATTCCCAAAGACTTGAGATAAAAAGTGCATTATTATTTGTTACAACTACAAGAGGTGTTTTCAAATATGGCTTTGTAAAATCAAGATATTTAAATCTTTGTGGTGTTGGTGTTACTAGAGAAAAAATATCACAATCTCTTTTTTTCCCTAAAGATAAAGATTCCGTCCATGTTTTTGTTAAAAGCATACGAATAGGAATATTTATGCTTTTTTCAAAATGCCTAAAGTAATCTGCACTCATTCCAATATGCTTACCTTTTTCATTTTTTTCAAAAGGCATCCAATCTGGATCTATACACATAATAATTTCTTTTTTTTCTCTTAGATACTCTTTTTCTTCATCTGTTAATGAAAGAACTCTCTTAGAATTTTCTATTTCTACTTTTGCTGTAAACCATTTATTATATAAAAACTCTTTTTCTTCTCTTGTAATAGCATTCATAGATTTATTTATAATAGAGAATAAAAGCTTATTTTCTTTATTTATTCCTATTCTTAAATCCTCTTTTTTAACTATTGTATTACTAATTTCATCAAGGATTTTTATATTTGAATATCCCCCTTGCCTAATATATTTTTGACCACTAATAAGATTATTGATAATAACATCAACTTTCTCATGAGCTAATGCTTTCATTTTATCTTTTGATTTTTCAAATTCTACTATCTCAAAAATACCCATATCTTTTAGATTATTGTAATAATAAATATCTTTAGTAATTCCAAGTTTTTTCCCTTTTAAAGATTCAATACCTTTATAATTTTTATTTCACCTTTTCTTGCAAAAATAACATTTGGAATTTCAAAATATGGTTTTGAAAAATTTGTATAACTTGCTCTATCTTTACTATAAGAGATAACATCAATTAAATCAATTTTTTTATCTTTAAATTTATTAAGAATTACACTCCAATCGTCCATATCAATTTTTATTTTTAATGCACTTTTTTTTCTTATTAGATTTATATAATCGTGAGAGAAACCTATTATTTGATCTTTCTCTTTAAAAGAAAAAGGGTAATATTCTTTTAACATTCCCAAAGTAACACTATTTGATAAAATATACTCTTTTTCTGCTTCTGTAAAGTTATTCTCTATGGGAATAGAATTGGATGCTAATAAATTACAAATCAAACTTATTAAAAATATTAATTTTCTCATTAGAACCCTTCATTTATATAAAGTAAATTATTATATCTAATAATAATTAAGAAATATAGAATACTATAAAAGGATTGATTTTAAATAAAAAGGTATGCAGTTTTAAAATTAAAATATTATTTTATTTCTTCCTTCATCTTTTGCTCTATAAAGATTCATATCTGCACTTCTAATTAAATCTTCAAAAGTGTTTAGATTATTAGGAATAAGTGTACTAACACCAATACTTACAGTTACAAAATTCGAAATATTAGAATCTTCATTAGGTATCTTTAATTTTTCTATTTTATCTTTAATTTTTAATAGAATTTTTTCATTATCTTTAGAAAGACTATTTCCAAAAACAAAGGCAAACTCTTCTCCTCCATATCTTGCATACATATCTGAGGCTCTTTTTATATATCTTTTAAATACTTTTGCAATTTTTTGAAGAGAATCATCCCCTGCTTGATGCCCATATCTATCATTTAGTAACTTAAAGTAATCAATATCTAAAATTGCTAAAGTAATGGCAGTTTTTGATCTTTTACATCTTCTCCACTCTTTATCAAGAAATTCATTAAAAGCTCTTCTATTTGGAATATCTGTTAGAGCGTCTTTTAAAGAAAGTTTTAAAACTCTTTGCTCACTTAAATATCTATCTGTTATATTATGATGGGAAAGAACAAAATACTCCATTTCTTTATACGTAAAAGGAGTTACTCTCATTAAAAACCATCTTTCTTGATTATTTCCATGACATGGGTATTCATAGTTAAAAGTACTTTCTTCTTTGTTTAAAACTTTTCTAATACCTATTGCAACTCTTCTTGCATACTCATCTCCAAACTTTGCAGAATTATCACAAACTTCAAGATAATTATAATTACTCCAATCATCTTTAATCGGTGCATTATTAGCTTTTGCAAACTTTAACCAACTATCATTTACAAAAATAATTTTGGCATTTTTATCTATTACGACAATATTCTCATTTACTGTATTAATAACAAGTTTAAAAAAATCATAAGTATTAATATTAATCATAATTAATTCTCCTAAATGCTTATAATTTTATTAAATAAAATAAAATTTACTATAAAGAAATATTTTTAAATTTGTTTTATAATAATCATCTTGGGAAAGGACTAACAAAAGCTTTTAAATAAAGATATCTATTTATTTGTAGATGTAGCTAGTAATGCTCCAAAACCTATAAAAATACTTCCACTTGTTCTATTCATAGTTTTTATTCTATTTTCTTTGTTTAACCAGTTTTTTGCTCTATATGCCAATAAAGAGTATATCATTAAACATAAAAATGAAGACAACATATATATTGTAATTAACATAGAAAATTGAGGAAGTAGTGGGTTTTTTAAAATTATAAATTGTGGAAATAAAGCTGTTAAAAAGACTATTACCTTTGGATTACTAATAGCAACAATAAAAGCTTGTAAAAACACTTTTTTTGATGAGATATTTTTATGAATAGTTTTATCTTCCATATTTTTTATCTCAAAATCTTTTTTTAAAATTAATTTAACTCCTAAATATATTAGATACATAGCACCTATATATTTTATAATATTAAAAATGTATTCTGAAGATTGAACAATAATTCCAAGTCCCGTGACTGAAATTATTCCAACAAACAATAGTCCAAAGATATTTCCAAAAGCAACTATTAATGATTTCTGCCAACCATAAGAAAGTGTATTTGACATAATAAATAATACAGCAGGTCCAGGTGTTGATGTTACGGCAAGAACTAATGTTAAGTAAATAAATAAAGTTTCTATTGACATAATTAATTTCTTTCTAATTTGGAAATATTTTTAAATAATAATATCATTTTTTACTAAGATATTATTCTTTTTGGATGTAAAATTTGTAAAAAAAAGGAAAAGCTTTTTAGCTTTTCCTTTTGATTTAATATGCTATAAACAAAACATACAACTATAAGATTTACTCAGTAGTAAATTATTTTTTAAATAGTGTTTAACAATACTAAATATGAAAAACCTTCGTCATTTACACCTCCATATTGTTGATATGATAAAATTGTAGCACTTTTTATATGTAGTTTATAAATTAAATATGTATAATTAATATACATATTTAATTTATTGATATTTTAATAGTAAATTTTGCACCTTTATATTCAATGCCCTCATACAGATAATCTGTATTTGAAGCCTCAATACTACCATGTAAATGGTTTTGAATTATATCTCGACTCATATATAATCCTATTCCTGTGCCAATTGATTTTTCTTTTGTTGTGAAATAAGCTTCAAATACTCTATTAATAATATCACTTGAAATTCCACCTGCATTATCTAATATTTCAATATATATTGAATTGTCTTTTTTATAACTATTTATGAATATTAATCTTTTTTGATTTTTCTTTGTAAGTAAGGCATCTCTTGCATTATTTAAAATATTTATTAATACTTGTATTAATTCATTCTCTATTAAAAATATTTTATGATTCTCAATATTTTGTATAATTTCAACATCTTTTGCTACAAATTGGGCACTTATTAATTTTAAAGTTTTATCAAATGTATTTAAAATCTCTACTTCTTTTATTTTATTGCTAGCAGGTTTAAAAAATTCTCTAAAATCATCTATTGTAGAAGATAAATATTGAGCAGATTCATTAATTGCAGTTAGGGCATTATTTAATTGTTCATCAGATAAACAATCTAATTCTTTTTGTAACTTAGTCCCTGTAGCAGCAGTTGAAATAGCTGATAAGGGTTGCCTCCATTGATGTGCAATACTTCCAATCATATCTCCCATTGCAGCCATTTTAGATTGATGAAAAAGGATTTTCTCTTTCTTTTTTAATTCTAAATCTTTTTTTACTCTTTCAGATAAATCAACATCTATACAAAACATTTCAGGATTATTACTATCTTCTTTAAGCAGAACATGAGATGAATAAACATGAACCTCTGAGCCATTTTTATGCTTTAAAATAAGTTCACCTGAGGGAATTGCTTTTTTATTTTCAAACCAATTATTAATACCCTCTATAGTAAGTTCTTTCATAAAATCAGGAATAATTAAATCTTCAAGTTTTTTTCCAAAAACCTCTTCTTTTGTAAATCCATAAATCTTCTCACTTGCTTTATTCCAATATATTACTTTACGTTCTTTATTATAACCTTGAACAGCTACATTGGGTATTTCACCTAATAATTCTACAAATTTTTCCTCTCCATCATATTTCATAATGAACCTTTAATTTTGTATTGATACATAATAATACTAATTATCATGAAAATCTAATATTATATAATATTTTAATTTAATATTTTAAGTAAGCCCTATTCAAGAGATAAATGCATAATTTCCAACTAAATCAAGCTGATAACTTTTTAAAAATTGTAGCATAAAAAAACTTCTGCAGGAGTTTTAAATCCAAGAACTTTTCTAGGATGATTGTTTAGTCTATCTTGTATAAATCTAATCCTTTCCTCTTCAACTTTTTTAAAGTCTGTTTTCTTTGGTAAATACTGACGTATTAAACCATTTATATGTTCATTTAATCCTCTCTCTTATGAATGATATGGATTTGCAAAGAAAGTCTGTATCTAAAGCTTTGAAAATTTCTTCATGATAAGCAAACTCTTTTCCATTATCTGATGTTATTGTATGAGTTAAGGCTTTTATAGAAAATAATATATCAATAGTAGCTTTTGAAACGATGTTGGCATGTTTACTTTGTACTTTTTTTATAAGTGCAAACTTTCATTTTCTATCAACAATAGAAGCTAATAACTAATGCACTTTTATGATTTGGATTTGGGTAATGAAATAAAAAATTGATTTTTTAGGTAAAAAAAAAGCTTCTTTTTAAAAGAAGCTTTTTTCACACAAGGAAACAAATTTTAAAGTTTAAAAGTTCGCAGTTTTTAAACTCATTAAAAAGATTCGCATTTCTTCTTAATTTGTATTTGAATTATAATAGACTGTAATTAACTGAATTACAATGAATAGTTAATGAATAGTTAATTTGATATTTATACTCTTGAATTGGGGATACAAAATCGTTTAAATAATCGACCTAGAAAAGTTCTTGTATTGTAAGTTAAAAGTTTGAGATGATTGTTTGATTAAAAAAATGGAGGAGGTAGTCGGACTCGAACCAACGCATGTCGGATTTGCAATCCGAGGCATTACCAGCTTTGCTATACCTCCAACAAGGTAAGTAAATAAATCAACAGTGTTAAAAAAGATGATTTATTTGAAAGTTATGGCAGAGGGCAAGGGATTCGAACCCTCGGAGGCGTGAACCTCGCCGGTTTTCAAAACCGGTCCATTCGACCAACTCTGGCAACCCTCTAGCTATAAAATTTTAAATTGTATTAATAGTGGTGCGAATGGTCGGAATCGAACCGACACTCCGAAACCGGAATTGGATTTTAAGTCCAACGCGTCTACCTATTCCGCCACACTCGCACTATTTGGTAGTCTCTAAGAAGTGTTCTTTCTTAAATTGGACTGGAATTATAATAAAAAAATTTTTATTTGTCAAGAGTTTTAATAAAAAATTTCAAAATTTTTGTTATAATCTCTTAATTTAAAAAATATAAAGGGTTTCATATGAGAAGTGATGAAGTAAAAAAAGGCTTTAATAGGGCTCCACATCGGTCTTTATTAAGAGCGACAGGATTAAAAGACGAAGATTTCGAAAAACCATTTATTGGAGTTGCGAACTCTTTTATTGAATTAATCCCCGGACATTTTTTCTTAGATAAGGTATCTGCAATTATAAAAGAAGAAATAAAAGCTAATGGATGTGTTCCTTTTGAATTTAATACTATTGGAGTTGATGATGGAATTGCAATGGGTCATGATGGTATGTTATTTTCATTACCGTCTAGAGAACTAATTGCTAGTTCTATTGAAACTGTTATGCATGCACATAAACTTGATGCAATGATTGCTATTCCAAACTGTGACAAAATTGTACCTGGTATGATTATGGGCGCATTAAGAGTAAATGTTCCTACAGTATTTGTTTCAGGTGGTCCTATGCAAAAAGGTCACACTAAAGATGGTACTCCTATTGATTTAGCAACAGCATTTGAAGCAGTTGGAAAACATGAAGCTGGTGAAATGTCAGATGAAGAGTTACATGATATTGAGTGTAATGCATGTCCTAGTGGAGGTTCTTGTTCTGGTATGTTTACAGCAAACTCTATGAATACACTTATGGAAGCTATGGGAATTGCACTTCCTGGAAATGGAACTATCTTAGCTTTAACTCCTGAAAGAGAAGTTCTATATAGACAAGCAGCAAGAAGAATTTGTGAAATTGCCAAAGATAATGCTGCTAGAGAGAAATTTAAATTAAGAAATATCTTAAATGAAAATGCAGTTAGAAATGCCTTTGCAGTTGATATGGCAATGGGGGGAAGCTCAAATACTGTTTTACATATGTTAGCAATAGCAAAAGAAGCAGAAGTTAACTTTAACTTAGAAGATATTAATAAAATCTCAAAAAGAGTTTCTCATATTGCTAAAATCTCTCCATCTTTATCAACTGTTCATATGGAAGACATCAACAAAGCTGGTGGTGTAAATGCAGTTATGAAAGAGATGACAAAAAGAGGTGATGATATCTTAATAGATAACCTAACAATCACTGGGGAATCTTTATATGAAAAAATTGCAGATGCCTTTATCAAAGATACAAACATCATCCACACTATTGATAACCCGTATTCAAAAGTTGGTGGGCTAGCGATTCTTTATGGAAATCTTGCAGAGCAAGGTGCAGTTATTAAAACAGCAGGGATTACTGGAGATAGAGTATTTACAGGAAAGGCTGTATGTTTTAATGGTCAACCAGAAGCAATCAGTGGAATCATTGGTGGAAAAGTAAAAGCTGGTGATGTAGTTGTTATTAGATATGAAGGTCCAAAAGGTGGTCCAGGTATGCAAGAGATGTTAGCACCAACTTCACTTATCATGGGAATGGGTTTAGGAAGTTCAGTT
>JBFHGG010000026.1:0-32090 GCA_041583235.1 Halarcobacter sp. | reverse complement strand
ATATAATGTTGATGATCACTGGTCAACACCAAAAGAGTTTTTAATAAATGGACGTGGGGATTGTGAAGATTATGCAATAGCCAAATATTTTACACTTTTAGAAACAGGAATAGCAAAAGAAAAACTATTTTTAAGTGTTGTAAAAGTAAAAGGTGAAGCAAATTATCATATGATATTATTATATATAGAAAATAAAAAGGCAATGCCTTTAGTATTAGATAATCTAAGCTTTAAAGTTGTTCCTTTTAATATAAGAAAAAAACTTGAACCTAAATTTATTTTTAATGAAAAAGAAGCCTATATTTTAAAAAATAAAAAAATTTATAAAAGAGCTAAAATCAATTGGGGTGAAGTTGATAAATGGCAAGTTTTATTAGACAGAGTTTATAAGAAAAATGAATAATCTTCTATAATATCAAAACCAATCATTGCATTCATAAGTGCAATTCTTTTTGCATTTCTTAGCATCTCTACTGTAATATCTTTTTCAAAAATATCTTTTTCTTCTAAAAGCTTAGCTCTAGTAGTACCTTCTAGTAAAGGATTTTTTGAAGTAATCCAATTACTATCATCAAATATAGCAATATTTGCAATTGAAGTGTCTGTTACAATGCCATTTTTTATAATAATTATTTCATCAGCTTCTTTTTTTTGTGAAAATAACTTATCTATATTATCTCTATTTAAATACTTTTTAGAGTAATCAATTTTATCATCAAAAATTAATTTAAAAGATTTTATTTCTCTTTTTTTATATTTAAAATATTGTACATCTTCAATTCCTTCTTCATTATAAATTAATTTACAACGTAATAATTCATTTGTTAAAGGGTAAATATACTCTTGAAGATTTAAATTCATTCCTATGGTTCTTGCGACTCTTTTTTCATGATACTCTAAATTAAATATCTCATAATCATCACATTTAATTGTTTCAAAATACTTCATAACAAAACAATAGCACAAATTTAATTAGAGTTTTTCCATTCTTCTAAAAAATTCTCATAAAATTCAATATCTTGAGTTATAGCTCCATTTAAAGAACAAACTTTTGAAGCAAAATTCATTGCTCTTTTTAAAGTTAATTCATCTTCCCAATTATTATAAAGTCCATAAATTATAATAGAAGCAAAAGCATCACCAGCTCCAACAGTATCAGCCATATTAGAAACCTCAACAATAGGCATTTCTATCATATTTTTATCTTTATTAATTAAAATAGCACCCTTAGAACCCTTTGTTAAAACAAGAAGTTCTAAATCTAATTTTTCAAGAATAAAATCTATTTGCTCTTTTTCTTCTAAATTTTTCTCACCATAAGCTTCACATAATAAAGGTAACTCTTCATCGTTTATTTTTAAAGAGTTTGAATCTATTAATATCTCTTTTAATATATCTTTATCCCACCAAGGCTCTCTTAAATTTATATCTACAAAGGTAGATAAGTTAGGTATAGATTTAATCTCTTTACATTTATCTTGATTATATTTATGTCTCAAAGCTAAAGAACCATGATAGAAAATTGAATTTTCATTTATAGTTTTTTGAATATCTATATAATCATAAGCACAATCATCTTTTATAGTATAAGAAGGAATACCTTTATTATCTACATTTACTTGAACATTTCCTGTCTCTTTATCTTCTAAAATATTTACATATGATGTATCCATGTTCCATGCTTTCATCATCTTAAGTATTTTTTTTCCTAAGGTATCATTTCCAATTGAAGTTATAATTTTGGGATTTAAACCTAAACCTTTTAAATTCCATGCAACATTAAAAGGAGCACCACCTAATTTATCTTCACCATTAGTAAAACAGTCAAATAAAACTTCTCCATAAATATAAATATCTTTAAAATTATTCTTATTCATTTGAAAAACCTTCTGTTAAAATATCTGTACTAGGAGAAAAGCTGAAGAATATTGGTAAACTTGCGGCCCCAATAGAACCTGCATCACTGCCAAATTTCCCCATTACTACTCTTGGAACCTTGCATGATTCAGGGGCATTTCCACTTAAAGAAAAATCTAATTTTTTCTTTATTAATTCAATTAAACCTGCATCAATTGATGAAGATATTACAATTGTAGAGAGATCAAGTAAAGCTGTTGACGACCAAATAAGACTTGTTAAAGCTTCTATACAATCTTCTAGCCACTCTAAAAAATACTCATTTTTTGAAGTAATTAAAGACTCAAGATGGCTTGTTGATGTTATATTAATATTATTATATTTTAAATGTTTAATTAAGACATTTAAAGAAGCCCTATTTATCATAATATCAAACATACTATTTGGTTTCTTTGCAGATTTTAATTTTGAGGGGGAGGTTGGCATAGAAGCAACATCAGCAGCATTACCACTCTCTCCTTGTACAATTTCACCATTTAATACTAATCCTCCACCAATTCCAGGTCCTATATAAAGATATAAAAAATCATTTATATCTTTTCCTATTCCATAATATAAAGCTGCAATAGCAGCAGAAGTACCATCATTTTCACTAAAAACAGGAATTTTAAGAACATTTTCTAAATTCTTTCCAAAATCATAATCTTTCCAAGATGAAAAAACATCTTTTGGCAAATTTAAAGTTTCAGTCCAACTATCTAAACTATATGGTATTGCTAAACCAATCCCTGCTAGTTTTTTTCTTTTATTATCATCTAATAATTCTAAAATTTTATTTATATCTTTTTTCACAATTTCTAAGGTTTGTTCTGGTTTTGGCAATACACCACCATGTCTTAATCTAGAAAGAGTATTTCCATCAAAATCAATTAAAATAGTTTCTATTTTATTTCTATCAATTTGAACTCCAATACTATATACACCTTTTCCATTTAGATGTATTAAGGTAGCAGGTTGTCCTCGGCCACCTTCATGCTTTTTTTCTCCCAAATAGACTAATCCTTTTTTTTCTAAAGAGTTAACAATACTACCCATTGCAGGGTTTGTAAGATTTAATATCCTTGCAATCTCTGCTTTTGAAGCAGGTCCAGTTCTTCTTAGAGTTTGTAAAACTCTTCTTTCATTATATAATCTAATCTGAATAGACTTTTTTGCACGTCTTTTTTGCATACTATTAAACAATTCTAACTCCTAAGTAAGTTGCCTATTTCATGGCAGATGAAATAATAGGGTAAAGTTTTTTAAACTTTTCATAAGACTCATCAAATTGAGACAAAAAGTTCTTATTTGCATATATGCTTCTTTCAATCTGAGGAGCTTTGCATATTTCTGAGACTTCAGCATTATTAAAAGCAATTAGTCCTAATCTTGCAGCTCCAAATGCAGCACCAAAATCACCCTCTTTTGGTATATCAATTGAGATATTTAACACAGTTGCCATTAATTCTAACCAATAAGAAGAATTAGAACCTCCACCTAAAATTGTAACTCGTTCTACTTTCCCACCAGCACTAGATAGAGCATTTAAATTGTCTTTTAAAGCAAAACATACACCTTCCATAATTGCTTGAGTTAATACTTCTCTTGTGCTATTATGAGTTAAACCTACAAAAGCACCTTGAACATTTGCATCATTGTGAGGTGTTCTTTCACCTGATAAATATGGCAAAAATATTGTTGAATTAGGAGCATTTAATTTATTCCCCAATTCATCAGAAAGAGTTTTCACGTCAATATTATTTATTTTTGAAAACCATTCTAAGCAACTTGATGCACTTAAAATCACTCCCATTTGATGCCATTTATTTTTATATGCATGACAAAAAGTGTGAACAGCACTTTGAGGGTTTGGCAAATATTCAGGAATTGTGGAAAAAACAACACCTGAAGTTCCTAAAGAAACAAAAGAATCTCCGTCATTTACGGTTCCTGCTCCAATTGCAGTTGCTACATTATCACCAGCACCACCTGCAACAATAACACCCTTGCTTAAACCCCATTTTAATGCTATTTCATCTTTTACTTTTCCTGAAATATCTACACCTTCAATAAGTCTTGGCATATTCTCAATACCCAAATCAGTTTTATCAAGAAGCTTTCTACTCCAAACTCTTTTTTCTGTATCTAACCAAGAAGTACCAGAAGAATCTGACATTTCAGAAACATACTCACCTGTTAAATACAATCTTAAATAATCTTTTGGCAAAAGTACTTTTGATATTTGTTTAAAAACTTCAGGTTCATTATTTTTTAACCATACTAATTTTGGTGCTGTAAATCCAGGAAAAACTATATTTCCAGTAATATCTCTAAACTCTTGTAAGGAGTCTAATTCTGAAGCCTCTTTAAAACTTCTAGTATCATTCCATAAAATACAAGGTCTTAATACCTTATCATGTTTATCTATTACAACAGCACCATGCATTTGTCCAGACAAACCTATGCCTTTTACTGCTTTTAGTTCTTTTGAATAGTCTTTTTTTAAAATATCAATGGCACAATTTGTAGCACTTATCCAATCACTTGGGTTTTGCTCACTCCAATTAGGATTTTTTCTTTGAACTTCTAAACTTCCTTTTGAGAAAGCTACAATATTTTGTTCATCATCAATTAAGATAACTTTTACGCCTGAAGTTCCAAGATCAATTCCTAAATACATTTTTAAGCCTTAGTTATTTACATACTCTTCAACTACAGCTTCAACACCTTTTGACCAGATGTCATTTAAATAGTTTGTAAAGTATTCTTGAAACTTACTATTATTAGAAGTTTCACCATAAATATTTTTCATCTCAAGCCAAGCTAAAGGTCTATTTTTTGCCTCTTTTGCAACTTTTTGTAATTTATTCCAATTTGGATCATTTGCTTCAATTACACTTCCTTTATCACTTGTCCCATAACAATATCTACACCATAAAGCAGACTCTAAAGCTAAACCTTTAAAATCAACACCTTTAGCAATACAATCAGCAATTGAAGGAATAATAAATTTAGGTTGTCTATTCGAACCATCTAAACATAATCTTCTAATACTATCTTCTATTTTAGGATTTGAAAATCTCTCTTGTATTTTTAAATAATATTCATGTAAATCTGTATTTGGAACAGGAGGAAGAATTGGAATTATCTCACTCTCTTCTATTTTTTTGAAAAATTTTAATACCAAAGGATTTGCCATAGCTTCATATGCAAGATTTATATCTAAAAGCCCTGAAAGGTAAGCAATAATAGCATGTCCACCATTTAAAATTCTTATTTTCATATTTTCATATGGGCTTACATCTTCTACAAATTCTACACCTACTTTTTCTAAAGCAGGTCGTCCTGTTGGGAAATTATCTTCTAATACCCATTGAGTGAAGTCTTCACAAAAAACAGGAATTTCATCTTCAAGACTTTCTGTATCTTTTAAAAAATCAATCTCTCTTTGTGTTGTTGCTGGTGTAATTCTATCTACCATTCCATTAGGAAATGCAACATTATTTGAAATCCAAGAAGAAAACTCTTTATCACTTAAACTAGCTAAACCTACAAGTGTATTTCTTGTAACTTTTCCATTATGTGGAATATTATCACAAGACATTATTGTAAAACTAGGAATTCCTTTCTCTTTTCTTATTTTTAAAGCCATAAGTATTAATCCAAAAACCGTTCTTGGGTTTTCAGGATTTTTAGAATCATAGATAATATCAGGATCTTTTTCATCAAAAAGTCCAGTTGAAGAATCAATAAAATATCCACCTTCAGTAATTGTAAGAGAAACAATCTTAATAGATTCATCACATAGTTTCTTTATTAATTTTTCTTTTCTTTCAATAGTAAGATAATCAATAATGGATCCAATAATTTCCACAGAATTTTTATTTGCTGATTGTTCAACTACAGAAAATAAGTAATCTTGTTTTTTGTACATCTTGCTTTTGCCTACATCCTCATCTCTTAATCCTGCACCAATAATAGCCCATTCACGGTCTAAGCCTTGGTTAAATAAAGAGTTTAAGTAAACAGCTTGATGTGATCTATGAAAATTACCTAGACCAAAATGAATAATTCCAGCACTTAAATCTGCTTGTGTAAAAGTAGGAACTGTAAATCCTTTTTTACCTAATTCTTTTAAATTTTTATTATTAATTATATTTGACATTTTTTCTCCAAAACCAAAAATTTAAATTCTTCCTAAAGGAAGTTTATACAACAATTACTACTCTTAACTATACAATCTACTTAAAGATTGTATTTCCATCTTTATCAAACCTATAAATTTTATCATCTTGTGCAGTTATATAAACCTTATCATCAGCTTTAATTCCTAATTCTCCACTAATTCTTACAGTTAATACTCCAGCATCTTTAGTGTTTATATAAAGAAAAGTATCAGAACCTAAATGCTCTGCAACATTTACTACACCTTCCCAATCACCTTCAGTAGTAGAAACCGATAAACTTTCTGGTCTAACACCTATTGTATGTGCATGATACTTTTCTGCTTTTGCACCTTCAATAAAATTCATTTTAGGTGAGCCTATAAATCCTGCAACAAACTTATTTTTTGGTCTTTCATAAAGCTCAATTGGAGAACCAACTTGCTCTATATTTCCAGCTTGTAAAACAACAATTTTATCAGCCATAGTCATAGCTTCAACTTGGTCATGAGTAACATAAACCATTGTCGTTTTAAGTTTATTATGAAGTTCAGATATTTCTAATCTCATATTAACTCTAAGTGCTGCATCTAGATTTGATAAAGGTTCGTCAAATAAAAATGCTTGAGGTTCTCTTACAATTGCTCTTCCAATAGCAACTCTTTGTCTTTGACCTCCTGAAAGTTGTCCAGGTTTTCTTTTTAAATAATTTGTTAAATTTAAAACTTCCGCTGCATTACTTACTTTTTTATCTATCACACCTCTTGGAGTATTAGACATTTTTAAAGGAAAAGCTATGTTTTTATAAACTGACATATGAGGATAAAGAGCATAGGATTGGAAAACCATTGCCAATTTTCTCTCAGCAGGGGGGATTAATGTTACATCATTTCCTCCTATTTCTATAATTCCATCAGTTACATCTTCTAATCCAGAAATCAATCTTAAAAGTGTTGATTTACCACATCCTGAAGGCCCTACAAATACACAAAATTCACCATCTTCTATTTCTAAATCAATGGAATTGATTATTTGAGTTTTTCCAAATACTTTTTTTACTTTTTTTAATTTTATACTGCTCATAATATTCCTTTACTTCACTGCCCCAAATGTTAAGCCAGTCACTAATTGCTTTTGACTAAACCATCCTAATATTATTATTGGTGCAATTGCCATTGTAGACGCTGCACTTAATTTTGCATAGAATAATCCCTCTGGACTTGAATAACTAGCAATAAATGCTGTTAAAGGTGCTGCATTAGCAGCTGTTAGATTAAGTGTCCAGAATGCTTCATTCCAAGCTAGAATCACATTTAATAAAAATGTCGATGCAATACCAGGAAGTGCCATTGGTGTTAAAATATAAATTATCTCATGCCTTAAAGAAGCACCATCCATTCTTGCGGCTTCTAATATTTCTTTTGGAATCTCTTTAAAATATGTATAAAGCATCCATACAATAATTGGAAGATTAATAAGAGTTAAAACAATTATTAAACCTAATTTAGTATCTAATAATCCCACATCTTTATAAATAAGATAAATAGGAATTAAAACTCCAACAGGAGGTAACATTTTAGTTGATAACATCCAAACTAATATATTTTTAGTTCTTTTCCCAGGAACAAAGGCCATTGACCAGGCTGCTGGAATTGCAATTATTAATCCTATAATTGTAGACCCAATTGAAATAACTACTGAGTTCCAAAAATGAAGGAAGTATTCTGATCTTTCGTTTACTTCAATATAGTTTTCTAAAGTCCAATTAAATGCAAAAAATGAAGGAGGTGAAGCAATAGCTTCAGCTTCAGTTTTAAAACTTGTTAATACTGTCCATAATATTGGGAAAAATATTGCTAATCCCAAAGTCCACGCTACAAAGGTAATTATTAATTTTTTTGATTTTGTTGCTTCTCTTGCCATCTTACGCCTCCAAATTTTTACCAATCATTTTAAGCAAAAATACTGCAACAATATTTGCTAAAATGACCGCTACTATTCCACCAGCTGAACCTGCTCCTACATCAAATTGTAAAAGTGATTGAGCATAAACCAAATAAGTTATATTGGTTGTTGCATAACCAGGACCTCCATTTGTAGTTACCAATATTTCAGCAAAAATCGATAATAAGAAAATTGTCTGAATTAAAACTACAACCGTTACCGGACGAGCTAAATGTGGCATTATTATGTAAAAAAACTTTTGATACCAATTAGCTCCATCCATTTCTGCAGCATCAAGTTGTTCAGTATCTAAAGATTGAAGTGCTGTTAAAATAATAAGAGCTGCAAAAGGTAACCACATCCAAGAAACAATAATAATAATTGATAATAAAGGAATTTCTGCAAAGAAGTCTATTGGTTCTACTCCAATAAATTTTGCAATATATGCGAATAATCCATTTTCAGGATTCATAAACATATTCTTCCAAACTAATGCCGATACTGTAGGCATTACAAAAAATGGAGCTAATACTAATACTCTAACTATTCCTTGTCCCCAAAAAGGAAGATTTAATAATAAGGCAAATCCAGTTCCTCCTACTATTGTAATTAATAAAATTCCACAAACCATTACTATAGTGTTAGACAAAGCCTCAAAAAATGCGGGGTCTGTAAGAAAATACTCATAATTCAAAAAACCTATAAACTCTTCAGTACCAGGCATTAATAAGTTATAACTTAAAAATGAAAAATAAATAGTCAAAGATAAAGGTATTATCATCCATGCCAATAATAAAATCACCGAAGGTGATAGCATCAGTTTACCTATCTTTTTAGAGTGCATTGTTGCCATATATAAATCCTCTTTTTTAGTGAGATATAGGGTATTTTCAAATACCCTATATTAGTGAAACTGTTATTTGTAATAACCAGCTTTTTTCATAGCTCTTTCCGTTATTCTTTGAGCATTCATAAGTGCTTGATTAACTGTAATAGTTCCTGCAAGTGCTGCTGAGAACTGTTGTCCTACGTTTGTTGCAATTCCTTGGAATTCTGGAATAGCCACAAATTGAACTCCAACATAAGGAACTTTATCAACTGTTGGGTTACTTGGATCAGCTGAGTTAATACTATCAAGAGTCATTTGAGCAAAAGGTGCCGCCTCTAAATATTTTGAATTTGTGTATAATGATGTTCTAGTCCCGGGAGGTACAGAAGCCCAACCCTCTTTTGAAGCAACTAGTTCTAAATACTCTTTAGATGTAGACCATTCAATAAATTTCTTAGCTGCTGCTACTTTTTTACTTCCATTAGGAATAGCTAAAGTCCATGCCCATAACCAGTTTCCTCTTTTTCCTAAACCTGTATCAGGAGCTAAAGCAAAACCAACTTGATCAGCAACTTCTGAATCATTTTTGTTTGTTACAAAAGATGCTGCAACTGTTGCATCAATCCACATACCACATTTTCCTGTTTGAAAAAGTGCTAAGTTTTCATTAAATCCATTCGAAGAAGAACCTTTTGGTCCTGCGTCTTTCATTAGGTCCACATAAAAGTTTAAAGTCTCTTTCCACTCTTTAGAATCAAATTGTGCTTTCCAATTCATATCAAACCATTTAGCTCCAAAAGAGTTTGCAGTTGCAGTTAAAAATGCCATATTTTCACCCCACCCTGCTTTTCCTCTTAAACAAATTCCATAAATACCATTCTCTTTATCAGTCATTTTTCTAGCAGCATCTGCTATAAATTTCCAAGTTGGAGCTTTTGGCATATCAAGACCTGCTTTTTGCATTAAATCTTTTCTATACATAATCATAGAACTTTCACCATAAAATGGTGCAGCATATAATTTATCATCAACAGATAAACCTTTTCTAATTGCAGGTAAAATATCTTCAACATCATAAGATGCACTTAACCCATCTAAAGGAGCTAACCAACCTCTTTTACCCCAAATTGGAACTTCATATGTACCAATTGTCATTACATCATATTGTCCTCCATTTGTAGCAACATCAGTTGTAACTCTTTGTCTTAGAATATTCTCTTCTAAAGTAACCCATTTTAAATCAATTCCTGGATTCTTTTTCGTAAAATCATCTGACAATTTTTGCATTCTTATCATATCACCATTGTTTACAGTTGCAATTGTAATTGTTTCAGCGCAAACGTAAGTACTTGCAGCAATCACTGTGCTAGCTAAACCAGCTAATAATTTTAGTTTCATTCTTTTCCCTTTGTTATTATTTATATTAATTTATTTTACTAAATTAATTAATGAATGACCATTTATACGGTAGTCTTAACAAAATTAATTCCTACTTGAATTAATTAATTAAGTAACTTTAACAAATCGAAACTTAACTTAAACTTAATTTTAGCTAAAAATTATAGTAATTTTTTTGATTTTTTTATACTTATAAAGGCATATGCCTAAACTATGGGTTTCTTGATTTTTTTAATTTTTTAAGTAAATAAATAGGGTAGTTTTAAAAGGGTAAATATATTTTATCAACAAGCTCTTTATATTCTAAAGCACAATTTGAATCACAAGTGATTCCTCCACCACTTTTATAATAAAGATTTCCTTTTTCATCTTTTTCAATAAATCTTATCATAACAGCAGAATCTAAAGATAATCCATCATATACACCAAAAATACCTGTATAATAATCTCTAGCATAAGCTTCTATATCTTTTAATATTTCAACAGTTTTTTTCTTTGGAGTTCCTGTTATTGAACCAGCAGGTAATAAAGAAGTTAAAATATTTCCTATATTTTCATGCCAAGTATCATCAAGGTGACCTGAGATTTTAGAGCTAACTTGCAATAGTTTTTTATCTCCTGCATTAATTTTATCAATATATCTAAACTTATCAACCTTTATTTTATTTGCAACTATTCCTAAATCATTTCTAAGTAAATCCACAACCATAGTATGCTCAGCCATCTCTTTTATATCACCTAAAATTTTTGCTTGTGCATTTGGGATTTTTGAATCAATTGTACCTTTCATAGGATAGGTATAGATTTTATTCTTTTTTATTTCTATAAATTTTTCAGGAGAGAAACAAACAAAATCATCAAAAAATTTTAATTTAAATTTTGCATTTGCTCTTTCATATATTTCATCTAATGTAAGATTAGGATTAATTAAGGTTTTTGAAGTAAGATTTAAAAGATAAGAATTACCCTCTTTTATCTGCTCTTGTATAAAGTCGAACTTTTTCTTATACTCATCATAAGAAAGAGGATATTTTTCTACTTCAAGAGGTTTACTTATTTTAGAAGAAACTTTGTCATTAATTTCAAAGCTTATCTCTTCTGGTAAATCCTTTAAAGCTTTTATATAAAATTTACTTAAGTCATAAGAGATAGTAAAAAAAAATGGCTCTTTTAAAGAGCCATATTTATTCAATAAATTTTTTAAATCCTCAGTTATATGCTTATTCAAATTATAAAAACTTATTGTCGTAAAATTAGTTTTTTAAGAATTGCCATTCTCACTGCAACTCCATTTGTAACTTGTTCTAAAATTTTATTTCTTGGGTCTAATAACATTTCATCTGAAATATCAACATTTCTATTTACAGGACCTGGATGCAAAAGTAAGATATCTCTGTCTCCAAAAACTTCACTTGTAATACAATAATCTTTTGCATACTCATTTAATGATGCAAAATAAATTTCATTATGACGTTCTAATTGTGTTCTTAAACTCATAACAACATCTACCTCATCTATAATTTCTGAAATATGATCATGTTGCTTAAATTCATCACCCTCATATTTAAAACAATCTGGAGCAACAAAAGATAAATCAATTCCAAATCTTGGCAATAACCTTCTATTAGAACCTGCAACTCTCGAGCTTTTTACATCTCCAATTATTGCTACTTTTTTACCTTCAGTTTCTCCATTAAAATGTTCTATTATTGTAAAAAGATCTAATAAAGCTTGAGTTGGATGTGCATTTGTACCATCACCTGCATTAATAATTGGGCAATCAACATACTCTCTTAATCTTGCAGGTAGACCACACTCAGAGTGTCTAATAATAATAGCATCAGGTTTTGTAGCATTAATATTAGCAACAGTGTCAAAAGTTGTTTCACCTTTATTTGTAGAAGAAGTTCCTACATCTAATGAAATAATTTCTGCACCTAATCTCTTAGCTGCTGTTTCAAAAGCACTTCGTGTTCTTGTTGAATTTTCAAAAAATAAAACAACAATAATTTTACCTTTTAAAATATCACTACTTTCCATATCTAAAAACATTCTAGCGTCATCATAAAGTCTAAAAATCTCTTCTTTTGTAAAATCCGCTGTTGTAATTAAATGCTGCATTCTTTTCCTTTGATTTTAATCAAAATTTTAGCAAAATAGAGATTAATTGTTAATTTCTTATTTTTTTCGATGTTATTACAAAAATTTATTAATAGACTTTAAAAAAGAAATCATGAATAAAATATTTGACTCTTATTTCACAACAAAGCATCTAATTAAGGTACAAGAAAAGGTCTGTATATGTATAAAAATATTTTAACAAAACTTTTACATGCAGAAAATAATGTAGAAAATGAAACTTTTACTTATGAAAATGAAAAATATATAGGTGATAAGTTTACAATAATAATACTATTAGAAGAGAATCCACCTATTGATTCTAATTTAAATTCAAAAATTTTAATTAAATAATTAAGATTTAAATTTATATCTTTTTGTAATATTATTTAAGATAAAATATAATAAATATCAATAGGTTTATTATGCATTATTTAATTTTAATATTTCTTTTTTTTACTTTTACCTTCGCTGATAATTATAAAAGAATACTGTTTATCTCTTCTTATGACTTATCTTTTCCAACTGTTAAAAAACAACTTCAAGGAATTCAAAAAGCATTAGATGAAAAAGTATATCAATTAGATGTTGAATTTATGGATACTAAAAGATTGAATCCAGTAGATGTTGAATTTACTTTCTTTCAAGTTTTAAATATAAAAAAAGAATTATTAAAAAACTATGATGCAATATTAGTGGGAGATGATTACGCTTTACATTTTGTTAAAAATTATCAAAAAGCTTTCTTTTATAAAAAACCTATTGTCTTTTTTGCTGTAAATGATATTCCTTTTGCAAAAGAAGTGTCAAAAAATAAATATATTACAGGGGTAATAGAAGAACAAAATATAAATGAAACAATTGATTTAATTAATGAATTACACCCCAAAGATTTGAAAGTAACAACTATAATAGATAATACAGAATTGACTAAAAGAATAATTAATAATTTTACAGAAGAGAGTTTGCAAAAAGTGAAATTCTTAGATTTTAGTAATTACACAATAGAAGAATGGGAAAAAAAACTAAGATCTATTCCTTCAAATAAACCTCTTCTTTATATATCTGCATTAGATGAGAAAAATACGCAAATAAAAGAATTCTATCAATCTATAAACCTTATCAAAAAAATGACAAATTCTCCCCTTTATCATTCTCTTGAATATGGCATAGGAGAAGGTCTAATTGGTGGTAAAGTAGTATTATTTGAAGAGCAAGGAAGGCAAGCTGCAAATATAGTTAAAACAATACTTCAAGGGAAGAGTATCGATCAAATAGAAATTTCAAGTACAAAAAATAAATATCTATTTGATTATGAAGAACTAAAAAAATTTAATTTAATAGATAAAATACCAGAAAACTCAATTTTAATAAATAAACCAAAGTCTTTTTTTGACAAACCATTAATTGATATTCTTGTAGATATACTTGTTTTATTTATAATTGTTTTGTTATATATTGGATATTTATTATTTAAATTAAATAAAAATTCAAAAAAATTAAAAGAAAAAGCTAAAGAACAATCAATACTTTTATCACTTTTTGATATTGGAGACTCAGTTCTATTTAAATGGAATAATGATGAAGAGTGGAGTGTTCAACATGTATCTTCTAATGTAGTTGATCTTCTTGGTTTTACAAAAGAAGAGTTTTTAAATGATAATATAAGATTTACTTCATGTATTCATAAAGATGATAGGAGAAGAGTACAAAAAGAAGTTCAAGAAAATATTAAAAAGCCATTCTTTAAACATGAACCATATAGATTAATAACAAAAAATAAAAAAATAAAATGGGTTATTGATCATACAGTAATAATTAGAAATAAGGAAAATGGAATCGTCAATTTTTTAGGATATATAGTAGATATAACTAAAGAGAAAAACATTCAAAATACTTTAGAAAAATTAATTGATTCTCAAAATAATATAATATGTTTATCTAATGCAGAGCAAATCTCTTTTGCAAATAAAAAGTTTTATGAATTTTTCAAATGTAATACAATAGAAGAGTTTCAAAATAGAAATAAATTATTGAGTAATCTATTTGTAGAAAATGATAGATTCTTTCACTTAAGCAAGATAGAAAAAGGTGAAAACTGGATGGAAAAAATTCAGGATTTTCCAGAAAATGAAAGGGTAGTTGCATTCCATGATTCAAGTTTTAATATTTGTGCTTTTAGTGTAAATTCAAATAAATTTGATGATGATTTATACTTGCTAAGTTTTACTGACATTAGTGAAACTGTGATAAACCAAATAAAATTAGAAGAAAAATCAATTCGTGATAAATTAACAGGTGCATATAATAGAGAATTTTTCGATATAAAATATAAATCAATAATAAGTGAATGTTTAGATTCAAATAAAAAACTTGCAATAGCAATGTTAGATATAGATTATTTTAAAAAAATAAATGATAAGTATGGACATGACGTAGGAGATAATGTTTTACAAACATTTGTTAAAAGAATCGAAGAAGTATCTAGAGAAGATGATATTCTTATAAGATGGGGAGGAGAAGAGTTTATTTTGGTATTAAAAGTAAAAATAGCAAAAAACTTATCAATTGCATTAGAAAATATAAGAAAAAACATAGAAAATTATAACTTTGAAGATATTGATGAATTGACTTGTAGTATTGGAGCAACAATTTATAAAAAAGATGAAATAATTGAAGAAACGATAAAAAGAGCAGATATTTCAGTATATAAAGCAAAAGCAGCAGGTAGAAATAGAGTTGTAATATCAAATTAGTTAAATTGATATTTTATATATTATCAATATATAAAATATCATTCTTTATTAATATATTGTTTAAATAAATTAGTTATAATCTTATTACTTAAAAATAGGAAACAATTTATGTTAGAACAATTAGATAAAAAGTATGTTTTACATACATATCCAAGAAACTATGTTAATTTTAAAAAAGGAATTAATGCTACATTATTTGATGAAACAGATAAAGATTATATTGATTTCACTTCAGGTATTGGTGTTGTTTCAGTAGGGCATGGAAATATTGATCTTGCAGAAGCAATTTCAAATCAAGTAAAAAATATCACACATATTTCAAATTTATATGCAATTGAACCGCAAGCAAAACTTGCTGAAAGAATAGCTAAACTTTCTGAAATGAATGTAGCAACATTTTTTGCAAATTCTGGAGCTGAAGCAAATGAAGGTGCTATTAAAATTGCAAGAAAATATGGTGAAACTAAATTTGATAATAAAAGATACAAAGTAATTACACTTGAAAACTCTTTTCATGGAAGAACAATTACCACAGTAAAAGCAACAGGCCAAAGCTCTATGCATTCTCCAAATTTTGCACCCTATCCTGATGGTTTTTCATATAATGATAAAATTGATGATATTTATAATTCAATTGATAATGAAACAGTTGCAGTAATGATTGAGCTTGTTCAAGGGGAAGGTGGAGTACAACCCTTTGAAAAAGATGCAATTCAAGAACTTGCAAAATTTTTAAAAGAACAAGGTATTTTATTAATAATAGATGAAGTTCAAACAGGAGTATATAGAACAGGTGAATTTTTAGCTTCAAATCTTTATGAAATTGAGCCTGATATTATTACTTTAGCAAAAGGTTTAGGAGGAGGAGTCCCTATTGGTGCAGTCCTTACTAAACATAAAGATATTTTCCAAGTAGGAGATCATGGTTCTACTTTTGGAGGAAACTATTTAAGCACATCTGCTGCAAATAAAGTTCTTGATATTTTAGATGATTATAAAAATTCTGGTGCTTTAGATGAAACAATTATTTATTTTGATTCAAAATTGACTAAACTACTTGAAAATAATAAAGATATTTTTACTCAAAAAGTTGGAATTGGCTTAATGAAAGGGCTTAGAGTTAAAGATGCTGATACATTAGTTAAAATAATCTCAACAGCTTTTGAAGAAGGTGTTCTAGTTTTAAAAGCTGGAAAAAATACTTTAAGACTTTTACCACCTTTAACTATCTCAAAAAAAGAGATGGATGAAGGATTTAAAAGGTTAGAAAATGCACTTGCTAAAATTAAATAAATCTTTAGTTTTATCAATATCTAGTGTTTTATTGATTCCAATATTTTTAAATGCAGAAGATAAAAAAATACTTTCAGATGATAGGCTAAACCTTTTTAAATATAGTCAAGAACAAAATGTACAAAGTAGTGAAAAGTTAAAAAAAGATTGGATTAATCCAATTACTTTATCTTATGCAAAAAGTTATGGTGACACGTATAGCTATGATTATATAAAAAGTTCAATCACAATAAATCAGCCCATATTTAAAAGTGGTGGGATTTATAGTGCTATAAAATATGCTAACACTTCATATAAGTATAATACTCTTGATATAGAAATTCAAAAAAAAGAGTTAATAAAAGATGCTACAACAATACTTTTTAACCTGCATATTATTGATCTTAATATAAAAAAAAATGAAATTTTATTAAAAAATGCTAATATAGATATTATTAGAAAAAAAGAACAAGTGTTAAATGGCTTTTTGGATACTTCATACTTAGATAATGCTATTATAGAAGCTAATAAAGTTAAAAATACAATTGCAGAACTTCTTTACCAAAAAGAAGAGTTAAATAATTCTTTTTCAAATATTGCAAGGGCAGAGTATAAAAATTTTGAATTACCAAAACTAACTCTTGCAAATAAAAAAACTTTTTTAGATAACAATATTGAAATAGAAAAAGCAAAAAAAGATATCGAACAAAAAGATTATTTAACTGATATGACTATTGCAAACTATTTACCAACTGTAAGTGCAAATGCGTTTCATAGTCAATATGAAAATAGTTCTATTTCTAACAAGAATATCAATTATTATGGCCTCACAGTGTCAATGCCTTTAGATGTAAGAACTTTTAATGATATTCAAACACAAAAAATTTCATATTTAAAATCAAAAATTGATTTAAAAAATAAGATTTTAGAAGAAGAGAATTTTTATAAAACTAAAATTGCAAAAATTAAAATGCTTATTAATAAGAAAAAAATAGCTAATGATGATTATCTTCTTTATAACTCTTTAATAGAGATTATTATGGAAGAGAAAGAGGCAGAAATAAAAACTCAAAGTGATGTAGACACCTTGTTAAACTCTCAAAGAATAAAATCAATAGAACTTAAAATTTATGATTTAGAAGAGCAAATTGAACTTTTAGATTTATATTCTAAAATAAGCTAAGTATTTAAAAAGAAGAAGTTTTTACTTCTTCTTTTTAGGCTTTTCTAAATTTAAATAATAATCCATTTCAGATGGAGTTATAACCTTAATTGTATTTGTACTTCCAGGTTGCCCTACAGGATATCCAAATGTTGCAATATAAGTTCCTTCTTTATCTAAATGACCTTTTTTATCTAGTTCTTGTAGCATTACTTGAATCATTCTAGAAGCTCCTGATTCTTTAATTTTTGCAATGGGTTCAACTCCCCAAAGTCCACACATTGGATTTAAAACTCTTCTTTGATGTGTAAACATATAGATATGTGTTTTAGGTCTATATCTTGAAATTTTTCTACCTGATAATCCTGAACTAGTAAGGGAAAGAATACCTTTTGCTCCAATATCATCTGCAAGTTTAGTTGCTGTTCCTTGAATAACATCAAAATCATCATGATAAGATAATTTATCATGCTTATCATATGGATAAATCTCTTCAGTTTTTGCAATAATTTTTGACATAGTCTCAACTGTATTTATTGGATCTATACCAACTGCACTCTCTTCACTTAACATAACAACATCAGTACCATCTAAAACTGCATTTGCAACATCAGAAATTTCTGCCCTTGTTGCTCTTTCATTATGTGTCATTGATAAAAGCATTTGCGTTGCTGTAATTACAGGAATACAAGCTTCATTTGCTTTTTTAATAAGCTTTTTTTGTATAGTTGGAACTTCATAATATGGAACTTCAATTCCTAAATCACCACGAGCTACCATAATTCCATCTGATACTTCAATAATTTCATCAATATTTTCAACAGCATCAAATTTTTCAATCTTTGCTATTAATTTACCTTTATAATCTCCAAGAAGTCTTCTTGCATTTAAAATATCATCTTTATTTTGGACAAATGAAATTGCAAAATAATCAACTTTATTTTTGACACCCCAGGCAATATCTTCTTCATCTTTTCTTGTAATTACATCAATATCAATTACTGTATTTGGAAAGTTAATTCCTTTTTTTGAACTTAAAAGTCCATGGTTCTCAATAACTGCTTTAACCTCTTCCCCAACTTCAATTACCTTTGCTCTAATTGTTCCATCATAAAGGTAAATATATTCATCTTTTTTAACTTTGTCAAGAAGCTCTGGATAGTTTGTAGATACTACATATTTTTTATCTGCTTCTTTATATCCTATAATTTCATTTTTTACAAAAGTAATTTCATCACCTATGAAAAGTTCAAATTGCTCTTTTAATTCACCAATTCTTACTTTTGGGCCTGAAATATCTTGTAAAACTCCAATTGTTACCTTTAAATTATCCATGGCAGTTCTTATATTTTTTAAAGTTTCACTATGATATTCATGACTTCCATGAGAAAAATTTAGTCTAAACATATTTGCACCAGCTTTAATAAGCCCCTCAATAATCTCTACAGTATTACTTGCTGGTCCTAATGTTGCTAATATTTTTGTTTTTTTATATGCTGTTTTATACATTGGGCTTTCTCCTAATTTTATTAATTATAAATAATATTATATCCAAAATCATTTACATTATAGTTACAAAATTGTGTAAAAAAATTCATAATTATTACACAAAAGAGTGATATAATATCATATATCAAAAAAAGGATATTAATCATGAAAAAAACAGTATTTTTTAAACAATTCATTTCTCTTATTGCTCTTACTTTTTTGTTTGTTGCTTGTGCTTCTCCAAACAATCCTCAAGCTCCAGCAAATAATTCAAATATGAATAAAACTCAAACTGGTGCACTTATTGGTGGGATTTTAGGTGCAGTAATTGGTGCTTCAACTAAAGGTAATAGTAAAGCTAAAAGAGTGTTAATTGGAGGTGCAATTGGTGCTGCTGTTGGAGGAGGTATTGGTTATTCAATGGATCAACAAGCAAAAGAAATGGCAGAAGAATTAGATACTAATGTAAATAATAATCCTAATGCAGCTTTAAATCCAGACAATGATTTAATCATTTCAAATACAGATAAATATGTAAAAATTATGCTAAGAGATAGTATGGTTTTTGAAACTAATTCGGCAATTCCAACACAAGAAGCTTCAAGAAAAATTGCAAAAATCTCAGATGTACTTACAAAATATCCAAATACCTTAGTTCAAGTTGTAGGATTCACAGATAGCAGAGGTTCATATGAATATAATCAAAAACTATCTGAACAAAGAGCATCAAATGTAGGAAACAGTATTTACAATAGTGGAATACAAAATCAAATATTCTCAAAAGGATGTTCTTTTAATAAAGAGATTGCACCTAATACAAATGCCTCAAATATGGCTTTAAATAGAAGGGTTGAAATCTATTTATATGCTAATCAAGCTGATATAGTTGACGCTTGTCTTCGGTAAAATATAAAAAGGATTTTTTCCTTTTTATATCAATTACTAAGCTCTTTACCTCATAATATTTAATTCTATTTACTCTTATTTACTTTTTATTTAAATAATATTAATCTGTCACTGATAAAATTAATTTTATTTAAAAGAAGGACGGATAAATGTATAAAATTATTGACAAAAAATTGGCTTCATTTTTAAGTGAAGATATTGGGAAATTAATATTAAGAGTTTCAGTCTCTATTTTAATGTTATTTCATGGTTATGCAAAAGTATCACATGGAGTTGATAAAATTGCAGAGAATCTTGTAAAAAATGGTTTTCCAGAATTTTTTGCTTATGGTGTATATTTAGGAGAAATTGTTTTACCTATTTTAATAATCATTGGTTTATTCACTAGACTTGCAGCATTAGGTATGGGTGTAACTATGTGTTTTGCAATATATTTAGTTTTTGCAGATAAACTTTTTATGATTAATAATCATGGTGCACCTGTAATTGAATCGCCCTTATTATATTTAATTTTAGCAATTGTTATATTTTTTATTGGAGCAGGCAAATATAGTATGGATGAAAGAAAAAGAGTTTAAATATAAATACTTACTAGACTCTAAAAGGAGAGAAAAGAGTCTAGTAAGTTTAGAATTAAGCCATTTTTGGTTGTTTAAATAATGATACTTCTGGTAATTTTCCAGTATATTTCTCAAAATCTACAAGTGCTGTATGAGCACTATTTCCACTTGCTAGTTTTGAAGTTGGAATATCAACAGTTAACATATTTACATTACCATGTTTACATAATGAACCTTCAACACCTGGTTCCATTGGATCATACCATCCACCTTCACTCATTCTAACAACACCTTTAGAGATATTTTTAGTTACAACAGCACCTGCTAGCGTTTGACCTCTTTTATTAAATACTCTTACAACATCACCATCACTAATACCTTTTGCTTTTGCATCTTCAATGCTAATCCAGATAGGTTCTCTACCTTGAACTTCATAATTGTGTCTTAAAGACGTATTATTTTGTTGAGAGTGTAATCTCTCAGATGGGTGGGGAGAAACTAAAGCGTAAGGTGCAGGTTGATTTTTCATACCATATCTTTCAATTGGTTCCATCCAAGATGCATGTCCTTTACAATCGTCATATCCCATACTTGCAACTTTTTGGGAATAAATCTCAATTTTTCCAGATGGAGTTCCAAGTGGATTTAATAATGGATCTTCTCTAAAGTCTGCATGTCTAACCCATTTTTTAGCTTCTTCTTTAACAGGGAATTCAAATGGCTTATTATCAGCCCAGAATTTTCTAAACATAGGCATTTTAATACCCTTTTTAGCTGCACCTTCTCTTGCTATCTCATAGAATTCAGCAACCCATTCCATTTCAGATTTCTCTTCTGTAAACTCTTGTTCTTTTCCAAAATGTTTAGCTAACTCTGTAAAAATCCAGAAATCACTTTGTGCTTCATATTGTGTAGGAATAACAGCTTTCATTGGATAAATATATTTATTTGAATAATCTCCTGCCATTGTAATATCATTTCTTTCAAATGATGTAGTAGTGGGGAATACAATATCAGCCATTCTAGCAGTTGCAGTCCAATAAACTTCATTTACAAATACATTTTTAGCTTTTTTCCAAGCTTTTACTAAATTATTAGTATCTTGGTGATGATGGAATGGATTTCCACCTGCCCAATAAATAGTTTCAATCTCAGGGTATGTGATTTTTGTACCATTATAATCAATAGTTTTACCAGGGTTTAGTAAACAATCTGCAATTCTAGCAACAGGAATAGCTATATTTGTATCTTTTGCATTATAACTATGACCTAAGCCACCAGCTGCTTTAGTTGTAGATTTCCAGTTTGATTTAGAAGAAATACCACCAATTTTACCACCTGTTGCACTTGGAACTCCACCATTTGCATAATGATAAGATAATCCAAAACCTCCTCCAGGAAGTCCAATTTGTCCAATCATTGAAGCCAAAGAGATTAAAGCCCAATGTCTTTGTTCACCTAAATGTTGTCTTTGAAGAGCCCAACCACTCATAAGCATAGTTCTGTTTGCAGCAAATAATAAAGCGAGTTTTTCAATTGTTTTAGCATCTACTCCTGTAATTTCGGAAGCCCATTTAGAATCTCTTACCACACCATCAGTTTTACCCATAAAGTAATCTTTAAATGTATCAAAACCTTCTGTATATTCATCTAAAAAATCTTGATTATGTTTTTCATTTACAAATAATGTATGACACATACCAAGCATCATTGCTACATCTGTATTTGGTTTTGGTGTTACCCACTCAGTAGGATTTAAAAACTCACAAGTTTCAGAATAAACAGGGTCAATACAAATAATTTTTTTACCAGAATCTCTTAATTTTTTGAAATACTCCAAACCTTCTGAATCTGAAGAGGACCAAGCAATTTTAAGCGTAGCCATTGGGTTTGCTCCCCAAATTACCACAACATCAGAGCTTTCTAATACAACTTCCCATGAAGTTTGTTGTTCATATACTTCAATTGTACCCATTACATGTGGCATAATAACTTGTGATGCACCAGTTGAGTAATCACCTTTATGTCCAACAAAGCCACCTGTTGTTCGCATAAATCTATAAGCTAATGTTCTAGCATTATGAAAGTTACCAGCACTTTTCCATCCATAACATCCAGAGAAAATACCACTAGGCCCTTTTGCTTCCCTTGTTTTTTTCATTTGATCAGCAGCTAACTTAAGCCCTTCTTCCCAAGAAACTCTAACCCACTCTTCACTACCTCTTAATTCAGGTTTAGAATTATCAGGATCTTTTAAATATGATTTTCTAACCATTGGATATTTGATTCTATCTTCTGCATAAATTAAATCTTCAACTGTTGATTGTAAAGAGTTATATTGATAATCTTTTAATACATTCGTACTATTAACTACTTTTCCATTTTCAACTGTAACTTTTAATCCACCCCAGTGAGCAGCTGTATTAACTGAACCATTTTGTATAAATTTATCTGTAAAACCTCTAGCTGCTACTTTATTCATTGTTTCAACGTTTTTTGCACATGCTGTTACTGCCGGCAGTATTGCAAATGCGGCTGCACCTTGTAGAAAAGTTCTTCTTGTTAACGATTTCATAATTTTCTCCTCGAAATTTTTTATTTATTTATTTTTTTGCGTGTTTTTGAGCAAATTGAGTAATTAACCAACCCTCTTCTTTAGAAAGTGGCGTTCTAGGTCTCATCCCTTTAATAACTGCTGGCCATTGATTTGCTGAAAACTCATGTGTTGGATGATAAGCATGACATAATCCACAATTTGTTTGAAGTAAATCACTAGCTTTTCCATATAAAGCTTCTAAATCATTTGTTAGATTTTTATTTTCAATCCAAGTAATTAGGCTAATATTATTCCATTCATCTTTACCGATTTTTTCAGTTTTTAAAACTTTTAAATCATATTGTGCTTTTTTTGAAAATGCACCGGAAATAATTCTTTCACCTTTTGAGTAATAGACAATTCTTGCCATATCACCCTTATTCCAACCTAATAACTTTACCTGCGCTTTATCTCCTTGTACTTTTAAAACTTCAAATCCCGTAGTAGGTAAAATTTTACCTGATGGTTTTGAATCGCTTGCATTTGAGTAAGTTTTTAAAGTTAGCTCAGCATATTGTATTTCAGCGTGAACCAAAGTACTAAGTAAAAACACTGTAAAAAAAATGAAACTTCTTTTCATAATCAATCCTTTTTATTTTTTCTAATCAAATTATAAAGAAGCTTTTGGGTAGTAAAAAAGAGAAAAAAGGGTAAAAAAATGTAGTTTTGAAATTTTACGATCAGCAATACTTTTTTAAGATAGATTTAATAAGGCTGTAAACATATGATTTGAAAAAGTTACAATTTATGCTCAAAAAGTAAGAGCTTTGGGTTCATTTGATTCAGTATCTTGAATCTCTATTTCTCGCATAAAGAGTAGTTAAAAAAATAGAAAATTGGTGAAACCATTCATTTACTCACTACATAAACAGTAACATGTTCTATGTAATTCACACAATGGGGCAAATCCCTTTATAAAAGTCCTCTTAAATTTAAATATTCATTTTTTATTTGAGTTAAATTATATTAATAATAAATTAATTCTATTTATAATACTATACCCCCCTATAGTATAATAGAAAGGAATTAAAATGGCATATTGTTGTGAAGTAGAAAGAAAAAAGTTAAAAAATAGAGTAGCTCGAATATCAGGTCAAATCAAATCTATTGAGAATAAATTAAAAGATGAAGAATATCATTTGGAAGAAGATCCATACGAAATGGTTAGACAGTTAACTGCCGTTAAAGGTGCAGTTAATGGAATGATAACTTCTTATGTTGAACATTTTGCTAAAGGACATTTTATTGATAAAATTCAAAAAGGTGATTCTGTGCAAGCTCAAGCAGAAGTTGATAACTTCTTAGAAATAATTAAAGTGTTTGGTAAGTAATATGCATAGTTGTAAAATTGGATTAAACTCTCATAAACCTAAAATAAAAGCACATTCACATCATTACCATCATCATGATGGACATAGTCACGATCATGACCACCATCACCATGATCATAGAACACAAGATAAAAAAGTTTTAAAAATTGCATTAGCTATTACTTTTGTAACTATGATTGCAGAGTTTATTTTTGGTTTCTTATCAAACTCTCTTGCTCTTATATCAGATGCAATTCATATGTTTACACATTCTTTTGCACTTATTATTTCTCTTGTGGCAATAATTATTGCAAGTAAAAAAGCTCCTTTGGATAAAACCTTTGGATATTACAGAGTTGAAGTGTTAGCTGCATTTGTAAATGGTCTTACAATAATTCTTTCTATATTTTGGATTCTATATGAAGCAGTTGAAAGATATTTTAACCCTTCTGAAATTGATTTAATGACAGCTGGAACTGTTGCTATTGTTGGATTAATAGTTAATATCATTACTGGTGTAATATTAATGCAAGGAGATAAAGAAAATATAAATCTAAAATCTGCTTTTGTTCATATGTTAAGTGATGCTCTATCTTCAGTGGCAATTATTATAGGGTATGTTGTGATTTATTATACTTCTTGGTATTTCATTGATATTTTATTAGCTCTTTTAGTTGCATTTGTAATTGGTAAATGGGCTTATTCAGTTTTAAAACAATCTATTCATACTCTAATGGAAAGTTCACCTATATCAATAGAAGAAGTTAAGCAGTATATAGAAGAGAAACATTCTAATGTATTAGATATTCATGATATTCATATTTGGGAAATTACTCAAGATATGCATAATATGACAGCACATGTTTTAATTGATGAAAAAGACTTATCAAGATATGAACAAATTATACACGATATAAACCATAGTCTTGAGGACAAGTTCTCTATTGTACATTGTACTTTGCAGTTTGAAGTAAATAAAGATGACTCAACAGCTAATTTAAAAAATTAGGATATATATATTGGAATTAATTTTAATAGCATTAGCATTAGCTATGGATTCTGTAGCAATATCTATATCAAGTGGTGCAAAATATAGAAATATTAATATTATAACAATTATAAAGATTTCTTTATTTTTTGGATTATTTCAAGGTTTAATGCCACTAATTGGATATTTCACGGGAACTATGTTTGCATCAATGGTAGACAGATATGACCATTTTATTGCTTTTATTATTCTTCTTTTTTTAGGTTTTAATATGATTAGAGAAGCAAAAAGTGAAAATCCGGAAGAACTAAAAGATTTTAATAATAAAACTTTGGTAATACTTGCCATTGCAACAAGTATTGATGCTTTAGCTGTAGGGATAACATTTTCTTTTCAAGATATTAATATTTATTATGCATCATTTATAATAACAATTATAACATTTGCATTGTGTATCATTGCTGTTTTAATTGGGAAAAAATTAGGTGCTTATTTAGAATCAAAAGCAGAATATTTAGGTGCTATCATTTTAATAGTATTAGGATTTAAAATCTTACTTGAAGGCTTAGATATTTTGTGATAAATAAAAAAGGAAAAAATATGGAAACATTTGAATTCTTTAATAAATTAAAAGAAGAAGATAAGGTATTTCTACTAGAGTGGTAATATAAATTCATATTTATAAGTTAAAATAACAAGTTTAATAACCTGTACTTATTGAACATGCGCAAAATTTCAACTCTTTTTGGAGCATTTATTTTTTAGTAAAAACTGCTGTAAAAATAAGAGGTTTTGAAATACTGATTTTATTAATCAATAATTAAATTACTTTTACTACATTATTACGTTTTTCTTTTGAAAAATATAAGGCTTTGTCTACACGCTGTAAACATGTGTTTGTAGTATCAGTATCATTCATTTCAGTTACACCAATACTTAATGTAATTGAAGGAAGATCTTTATCTACATGAGATCCAACCATTGTGCGTATTTCATGAGCTTTAGTATATGCTGCATCAATATCTGTTCTCGGAAATAAAATAATAAACTCTTCACCACCCCATCTAGCAAAAATATCATTAATACGAAGATCCTTACTAATAAGTTTAGTTAATGCAATAAGTGTTATATCGCCAATATAGTGTCCATATGTATCATTAATTTTTTTAAAGTGATCTATATCTAATAAAAGAATAGACAGATGATCTTTATGTCTCCTTTTATTTTCAACTTCTTTTAAAAATAATTCATCAAATCTTTGTCTATTATATATTTTAGTTAAATGATCATGATATGCAAAATATTTATATTCATTTTTTCTTGCAATAAACTGGGTAATATCATTAAATACAATAATATATTCTGATTCATTTTCTATTTTTTTTATGGTAAGCTCAAAATCAATCATTTGATTATTTAGATCCATCATAGATACAATACGAACAACTTCAGAATGGCGAAATAGATAATCAGTCCAGTACTCATCTCCTAAAGCATCAAACAGTGTAAAAAAACCATTATTTACTACAAAAAGTTTTGCTATACAATTATGAACTTTATTAAACTCTTCTACAGATTGAATATTAAAAAACTTTAAAAAAGCACTGTTTGTACTTTGTAGTTTATCATTATTTATAACTATCACTGGATTTGGGATAGCATTAATGACTGAGAATAATTTATCATCTATTGTATGTTTCATTTTAAAGTATATCTTATTTAATAAATATTTTAAATAAAATTGATCTGTTAATATTTTGTAGTACAAAAAAGTTTTTTTAATTAACTTTAAATAACTCATAACCTAATATATAAAGCTAAATATTTAGGTAAAAATTAAGTTGTAGATACATAAATTATTTGTTTTTTTAATAACTATCAATTATTATGATATACTGAATTAAGTATCACAATACTCGATCTGTATTTAGCTTCGTTTTTATAATCCGTTAAAAACATATTAACTACTTCATAATCATATATTAAGTCTAGATCTACACGAATTAACATTAACAGATTTTTGTTAGGCTTTTTCATAATACACTTTTTATCTATAATTGATGTATTCACTCTAAGGGAAGAATTATTATCACAGAAATTCGCACAGCGAAAAATAATATATCAGCGAAAATCGTCTTTGAAAATATAAATTCATTTAACCTAAAAAATATAAATTTTAAAATATTGGAGCCAAAATGGTAGTTTACACTGTAGGGACATTTGATTTGTTACATGTTGGGCATATTGCTCTGTTAGAATATTGTAAAACATTAGGTGATGTTGTAGCTGTTGGAGTTGCTTCAGATAGTGTTGTAAACTCCTACAAACCAAATGTGCCTGTTATTTGTCTAGACGAACGAGAAGAGATGTTGAAATCTTTAAGTTGTGTTGACATTGTACGGCCATATCATGAACTTGAATATGTTTCAGCATGCAAAGAATTAAATGTAGATATTTTTGTAATTGGAGGAGATTGGGGAAATAAAACTCATAATATTGAAGTTGAAGACTATTTAAAATCAATGGGAAAAAAGATTGTGCAAGTAGTCTATAATCCAAGAACTTCGTCAACTAAAATAAAACAGAAAGTTCTTGCACAATTTCATAAGGGTAGAGATATTGAAACAGCTATTATATAAAACTACAAAGACGAATAATAGTGAACAAAACTACAATAAGGATAATTATGACAACAGACACTAAAAAACAACCTACTATAATTTCTTTTGTAAAAGATCTTCCTAACCTATTTTCTCTTGCAGGCTTAGCTTGTACAATCTTAGCTATTTATTTTAGTATTATTGGTGTTTATTACGCAGCAATGATTGGAATGATTTGGGCAGTAGGCTTTGATTGGGCAGATGGTCTTGTAGCTAGGAGGATGAAAGGAAGAACAGGTAATGATAGAGCTTTTGGAGGACAACTAGATGTTTTAATAGATATTGTTAGTTATGGAGTTACTCCTGCTATTCTTCTAATGAGCTATGGAAAGTTTGAACCTATATTTCTAATTGGAGCATTTATTATAATTGCAACTAGTGCAATACGGCTAAGTTATTTTTCTACATTTGGATTAACTGATTCAAAATATACAGGGCTTGCGCTTGATAACAATAGTATAATACTTGTTTTTATATTTATATTTGAGAGTTTTACTAGTGAGGGAATATTTACTATTATTCTTTATATTAGTACTATGATACTTGCAACATTAAATGTATCAGAAATAAAAACACCAAAACTTTCTGGAAATCCAATAAATGTATATATACTTGCTTTTTATACTATTTTCATTACAGGTGTTTATGGATGGAAACTTTTGTAGTTCTCTAAACACCTCATATCCATTCATAAAACTTATGGATATGTATGGGTGAGGTTTTGGTAAAAAAAGACAGATTTATTGTTTGCTTTTTATTGACTTCAATGTCGGAATTTATCTCTCGAAGATTTATAACTTGATTTAACTTTACTAAAACTTCTAAAATGAAGTAATATATACAAAAGGACTTCTATGTCAAATAGATACAACGGAACTGTAAAATGGTTCAACAATGAAAAAGATTTTGGATTTATCCAGTTAGAAGATAATAGCAAAGATATATTCGTTCATCATAATGAAATTGAAAATAAAGGTTACGGTAAAGCCTCATTAAATGATGGACAAAAAGTAACTTTTAATATTGGTGTTAATCAAAAAGGTGAACATGCAACGAGTGTAGAAACTCTATAATTGTTTGTCCAATATTAGATATAAGTACCAAACTATAGAGTTTGGTAGTATTGATATCCATTTAAGAACACTTAAGGATACTCAACAATTTTATGATAAAAATAATGAAGCCCAAGAATTAGGGATAAACTCTTCATCTTGGGCTTTATTTGGAATTTTATGGCCTTCAAGCCAAATTTTAGCTAACTATATTTATCAATCTGATCCAAGATCAAAAAGAATTCTTGAAGTTGGATGTGGTATTGGTTTAAGCAGTTTACTTTTAAATCATTTGAATAAAGATATTACATCAACAGATTATCATCCTGAGGTAAAAGCTTTTCTTTTAAAAAATTCTAATTTAAATAATGATAAAGAGATTCCTTTTTATAGGCTAAATTGGGAAGATGAAATTCTAAAAAAAGTTGGAAAATTTGATTTAATAATTGGAAGTGATTTGCTTTACCAAAAAAATCATGGAGAATTACTTTCTCATTTTATTAATCAATATGCAAATAATACATGTGAAGTAATAATTGTTGATCCAAGTAGAGGAAATCATTCAAAATTTAAAAAAAAGATGTTAAGTTTTGGATTTAAATATGAAAAGATTGATACATTGAATTACACTAATAAAGTGTACAAAGGTTCTATCCACAAATACAATAAAGGATAAATATGACCATTCTAAAAATAGAATATAAATATATAGTTTTTCTAAAATTATTAAAGAAAAAAGAAAAATTGAAGATGCTTATTCAAAATCTATATTAACTAATTGTACCTTTAACCTTTTACTAAGTTCACAATGTAAACTAATTATATTTTTTATGTGAGGAAATATGAACTGACTACACTTTTTAGATACAGAAGTGATAAAATTTCTATATTTGAATATTAGTTCCACAAGCTGTAACTTTTGGCGTATGTTCAATAATTCAACTCTTTTTGGAACAAGCTTGCCATTAGTAAAAACTGCTCAAAAACTAAGAGGTTGTGAAACATTTTATTCTAAGTATGAATTTAAATTACTATTCGATTATGGAAAAGAAACAAAATAGTTATATTTAATTTTGTATTATATATAACTAATGTCTTGATAATTTAGGTTCGCATTTTCCTTCTTCTGTAAATTTACCACACTCATTTACATAGTCGATTCCCCAATCAAACATATTATTTAGTATGGGTCTAAGTTTTTCTCCAATGGGAGTTAAAGAGTAAACAACACGAGGTGGAATTTCAGCAAAAGCTTCTCTTTTTATGATGTTTTTTTCTTCTAGATCTCTAAGTTTTGCAGTTAGTGTTCTTTGCGTAATATTTTTAACTTCTTCAGTTAGTTCTTTATATCTTTTTTCTCCATCTAGTAGATGCCATATAATTTTCATTTTCCAATTATCATTAAATATATCTTGGGCAATGTCAATAGAGCATTTATATTCTTTTTCATTTATTATATACATAGGAACTCCTTATGATTGAAATTATAGTTAAATTAGATTAAAAACATATTACATACTAAAAGTATCTTTTAATTACATACAATAAGTATCGTAAGGATATATCAAGCATACTATTTGTAAGATTCCATCTAATGTACATTAAATAAAGTTTATTTTAAGGAGTTTATATGCCAATAGCATTATTTGCTTTGACAATTAGTGCCTTTGCAATAGGTACTACAGAATTTGTAATAGTAGGTTTAATTCCAACTATAGCAAATGATTTAAATGTTTCGTTGCCAAGTGCGGGTTTATTAGTTAGTTTATACGCTTTAGGAGTAGCAATAGGTGCTCCAGTTTTAACAGCGATTACAGGAAAATGGAATAGAAAGAATCTATTATTAGCTTTAATGCTTTTATTTACAATAGGAAATATTGTTGCTTATTACTCTCCAAATTATGAGAGTCTAATTATTGCAAGAATCTTAACTGGTTTAGCCCATGGAGTTTTCTTCTCAATTGGTTCTACAATTGCTACAAGTTTAGTCTCTAAAGATAAAGAAGCAAGTGCTATTGCGATTATGTTTACAGGACTTACTGTTGCTTTAGTTACAGGTGTTCCACTAGGTACTTTTATTGGTCAAGAGTTTGGATGGAGATTTACATTTTTAGCAGTATCTGCTTTAGGTTTAATTTCACTTCTTGGAAGTTATTTTTTAATTCCAAAGAATTTAAAAGAATCAATACCTACAAAAATATCACAACAAATATCTGTTTTAACTAATCCAAGATTAGTTCTAGTTTATTTAATTACTGCATTAGGTTATGGTGGAACATTTATTGCTTTTACTTATTTAGTACCCATTTTAGAGCAAATTACTGGGTTTGATTCAAATATGGTTGCAATTTTACTACTTGTATATGGTATTTCTGTTGCCATTGGAAATATCTGGGGAGGTAAATTAGCTGATAGATTAGGTCCTATTCAAGCATTATATAGAATATTTATAGGTTTAGCACTTGTATTAGTTACTTTTTCATTTACTGCAACAAATCCTTATTTAGCAGTTGCTACGATATTAGTATGGGGAGCTTTTGCATTTGGAAATGTTCCTGGACTTCAAGTTTATGTGGTACAACTTGCTAAAGAGCATGCTCCCCATGCCGTTGATACTGCATCTGGATTAAATATCGCTGCATTTAATGTTGGAATTGCATTTGGAGCATGGAGTGGAGGATTAATAGTTGAGAATTACTCTTTAATTAATACTCCATGGATTGGTGCAATTGTTGTTTTATTTGCTTTAGCCTTAACATATTTTAGTGGTATGCTTGATAAAAAAGCAAAATTACAAACTAATATCATAAGGGATTAGTATGGCATTAGAAAAATTAGCACCAGAAGGATTTTCAATAGGGGTAGAATTACCCCTTGATAATGATTGGACAATAAATGGTGTAAATAAAAGAGTTTTTGATAATAGATTTAGTGGTGAACCTGATATGAGTGAACACGCTAAGCTTATAAAACTTGTTGATGAAGTGGGTTT
>JBFHGG010000025.1:0-32980 GCA_041583235.1 Halarcobacter sp. | reverse complement strand
TGATCTGTATTCTCATTTGCAAACAAAGAATATATTGCTGAATTCCCTTCACTATCTTCTGATATTCTTCCATATGAATTTTTTGAGCTTCCTGTTAAAAAAGAGTATGAAAGTGTATACTCTTTCCCTATTATTAAATCATTTATCTCTTTTGAGATACCAAAGGTTTCTCTTCCTTCTGCTGTACTTCTTATAACATCATTTGAGACACTTAACGTCATCGAGTCTCTTGCATCTATCCAAGAAGAAGTTGTTTTTACATTTGCAAATAATTCACTGGATAAAGTAATTATTGTAAATAATACTAAAATTATGTTTTTACACACTAAAATTCCTTTATTTATAATTTCTAATAAAATTAAGATATTGATTTTTAAATAGGTAGTTTTACAAATTATATTTTATAAAAATAATAATTTGTAAGATTCTGATTAATATGTACAGAATCTCTTAATCACAAGTATAAACTTACGTTATTAACTTCCATTTGATATTTAGCATTATAAAATAGGAGTGTTAGTTAAGTGTTAGTTTTAAATTATAAATGTATATTTTGAATATGATTTTTCTCAAAAATTTGTGCAATTTCTGAACTCATTATAGCTTTTTTAAATGAATCAAAATAATTCATTGCGTGAATATCACTACCTGCAAAATCAACCAAACCATTATCGACTAAATAATTTGCAGCTTTTTTCGGGTTTCTTCCATAAAAACCTATTAAAGAATTAAGATTAATCTGAAATTTTACACCTGTTTTTTTTAAGTTATCATAATTTGAGTAATTAGAATATAAGAAAGAATATCTTTCCGGATGAGCAAGAATTGGATTATAAGATTTTTCTATTAAGTTTTGAATAGTTTGCTCTAAACCTAAAGGCCTAGTAATATATGATAATTCAAAAAGTAAATGATTATCATTGAAAGTTAAAAGATCATTTTTTTGTATCTGTTCTAAAAAATATTCATCGAAATAATATTCTGCTGCAGCCTCAAAATCAATATCTATACTACGCTTTTTTAACTCTTTTCTAACTTTTTTTGCTTTTCTTAGAATTATCTCCTTAGTATTTGGATATCTATGAGACATAATATGAGGAGTTGTAATAATTTTCTTAAAACCTAAATCTTTCATTTTAGATATTATTTCAATGCTCTCATCCAAAGTTTTTACACCATCATCTATTCCAGGGATTAGATGAGAATGTAAATCAGTAGTATACTGTAAATTAAAATCTGTATGACTTTTTTTACCAAATAGTTTACTAAACATAATGACCTTTTTAGTTTTTATTTAACGCATCAACTATTTTAATAAGATAGTTAGCAGAGTTTTCTGCACTTGATTTTAAGAACTCATCAAAATCAAATCCTGCGTCCATATCAGCTGTATCAGAAATAGCTCTTAGAATAAAGAAAGGTACGTTTAAAGCATCACAAACAACTGCTACTGATGCTCCTTCCATTTCTAAAGCATCAGCTTCAAATACTTCTTCTATGAAACTCTTTCTTTCACTTGAATGTACAAATTGATCTCCTGTAGCAATAGTACCTTCTAAAACAGAAATTCCATTTTCATGTGCTACATCAAAAGCAGTTTGTCTAAGCTCTTTTGTTGTCTCAACAAAAACTTTTCCACCTGGAACAAAACCATGAGGATGACCAAAAGCAGTAATATCTAAATCATGTTGACAAAGTTTATTTGCAATAATTAAATCCCCAATTTTCAAAGTTGAATTAATTCCTCCTGCAACACCAGAAAAAAGAAGAGTATCGCATCCAAATTTTTGAATAAGAGTGCTTGCTGTTAAAGAAGCAAATACCTTTCCAATTTTTGAATAAGCAACTACTATATCTAAACCATTATATGTAAGCTCATAATATTTGTTTTTAGCATATTCTGTTACTTTTACATTTTCAAAGTGAGATAAAAGAGGTTCAATTTCCTCTTCCATTGCTCCCATTATTGCTAATTTAGTCATTTAATTCACCTAAAACTTTTTCTAAAGATGCAAAATCACTTACATTTACTGTAGGTGTTTCTTTACAAATCTTTCTATTTAAACCTTTTAAAACAATTCCATTTCCAAATTCGATAAACATATCAACTTTTTTAGCATTTGCAGCAATTGATTGTTTATATTTTACAGGAGATGTAAGTTGAGAAGATAAAAGCTCTATTGCTTCATCTTTTGTTGTATAAACTTCTGCTGTTACATTTGAAACTACTGCTTCAAATTCATCATTTAAATACTCTTCTAAATATGGTTTTAGGTTTTCAACAGCTGCTGTTAATAGTTCACAATGAGAAGCAACTGACATATCTAGAACGATTGCTCTTTTTGCTCCAGCTTCTTTGAAAGTATCAACTAAGCTTTCTAAATCTGCTTTAATACCTGCAAGAACTAATTGTCCATCCATATTATAATTTGCTGGCCAAACTTGCTTTCCTGCACTTCTTTGCTCTTCACAAATTTTTTCAACACTTCTATCATCCATTCCAACTAATGCCATCATTCCAGCTCCTCCACCAGAACAAGCATCTGTCATAAATAAACCTCTTCTATGAACTAATTCAATAGCATCTAAATAATCAAGTGCACCTGCAGAAACTAATGCTGAAAACTCACCTAATGAGTGACCAAGTAAAAATTCTGGTTTTACATCACATTTTTCTTTAAAAATTGCATTAGCAATTGAACTTACTAATAAAATTGCAGGTTGTGTATATTCTGTTTTTCCAATATTATCATTCTCTTGGAATAATAGCTCTTCAAAATCAATATTTAATCTTTGGCTTGCTTTTGAAATCATCTCTTTAGCAATATCACTATTTTCAAAAAAATCTTTTCCCATTCCTATTGATTGACTTCCTTGTCCTGGAAAAATAAAAGCTACTTTCTTCATATTTTTTAACCTTTTTATAAATTCTCTTTTTAAATTTGAGCAGTATTATACTCTTTTTATATAGTCATTAAAATAAAAAAGCCCAAGAGTATAAAACTCTTGGGCTTTTTGTTTGTGTGTTTGTATTATTATTAAATCTATTATTTAATATTTTCGTCTTCGCAGCCTGCGAACTAGTGACTACAACCACAACCACCATGTGATTGTTGTGGTTGTTCACTTCCACAAGAACCACCTTCTTCATGGCCTCCGCCACCACAACAACCGCCACCCATAGCAGCCATTCCACCAACAACACCAGTTTGAACTTCTTCTTCTGTTGCATCTCTTAGTGAAAGAATTGTTACTGAGAACATTAATGTTTTTCCAGCCATTGGGTGATTGTAATCAATTGTTACTTCACTATCTGTAAAAGATTTAACATTTACTTGTACAGTTTCACCTTGCTCACCTGTACCATATAAAGTCATACCTTCTGTTAATTCAATACCTGCAAATTGCTCTCTTGGTAAAACTTGCATAGCTTCTTCTGAAAATTCACCATATGCTTCTGCTGGTTCAACCATTACGTCAGCTTTATCATTTTCAGCCATTTCAACTAATTTTGATTCTAAACCTGGGATAATTTGACCTTTTCCTGAGATAAACTCTAGTGGAGCTCCACCAACATTTGAGTCAAGTTGCTCACCTGTATTTGCATCTTTTAAATTATATTCAATACCTATTACTTTTGACATTTTTTTCCTTTTTAAATTTATTTTTATTGTATATTTGATAAGTTTTTTGTAGCAGTTTTCGCTTCTTTTGATTCTGGGTAGATATCAATTAAAGAGCTATAAAAATTAGCTGCATTTGAAAAATCTTTTGTTTTTTCAAATGATATTGCACTATGAAGTAAAAGTTTCGGCATATATGAAGCTTTATCATATAGCATTGCCGAAGTTTTAAAGTGTCTTACAGCATCATCATATTTTTTTCTATAATACCAAATCTCACCCAAATAGAAGTTATTTGTTGCAGGCTTATAATTTGCAGCTATTAGTTCTTCGAACATTGGAATAGCTTTTGTAAAATAATCCTTCTTAAATAATCTAATTGCTTCGTCCATCATCGATTTCTTATCTAAAGTGGATGATACCGTTTTTGCTTTAGTATTATTTGTAGTTTTTGTACTAGTTTTTGCACCTAAAGATTTTTTTAGGGCATCAAATTCAGCTCTTGTAATAAACTGATTCATATTTGATTTAAACTCTTTTTCTGAAATATAACTTTTATTAATCGTATTTGTTGTCTTTGAAAGTTTTGAAATAGCAGTTTTCAAACTTGCTATACTTTTGGCAAACTCTTCTTGCATAGTTAGCATTTGAGTGCTTACACTTTTTAAATCTTCGATATCATTTGAATGTTTTTCAGTTAATGTTGAATTCTCTTCAACTTTTTTAATGATTTCATTTAATTTTAAAACTGATTCATTTAACTTTTGAGAATCACCTTCATAAATAGATTCTAAACCATCAATTCTCTCATTTATAGATTCAATAGTATACTTAACATCTTTAACTTTTGAATCAATACTTCCAAGAGTTTTTTTATTCTTTAAAATATTTTTTTCTGTTGCATTTAAACCATAAGGGTTTTTAGTATCTAAATTACCTGCACCAAAAGCTGAAACCTCTTCGGCTACAGCTATGGTACTAGCAATTAATAGAGTAGATAAAATTATCTTGTTCATATATTATTTAACTAACTTGTGCTCTGATCTTCTGTTTTTTTGCCAACAAGCACTGTTTTTATCTGAACAAATAGGATTACTTTCACCAAAACTTACAACTGAAATATTTTGTGCTGCAATTCCATCCATAACTAAAGTATCTTTAACTACTTTTGCTCTTTTTAAACCTAAAGCATAATTGTACTCATCAGTTCCCCACTCATCACAATTACCTTCTACTTTGATAACAGTATCTGCTTGAACTGCTGATAATTTTTCTGCATTAGTCTTTGCAATAGCTTTCATATCGCCATTTAAACTATATTTATCAAATCCAAAATAGATATTTTCTATAAATACTTTTTTACCATTGATCATATAATAATATCCGTTTTCAGCTCTTTCAAGTAATTCATCATTAACTACTTCTTCTTGAACATTTGCCATATTATCTAATGCTGTTTCAGAAGTTGTAACTGGTGGTACTACTTCAGGACTTGTAACTTCTACTTCTTTTTGGCTACAACCAGTAAATAGTACTGCTGCAACTAAGAATGTATAAATACTTAATTTCTTCATAATAGGATTCCTTATTAAAAATTTTCTAGATTTTACTAAATATAAACTTAATGCCTAATTACAAGTATTTATATCTAGTATATATACTCTTACCAATCAATAGATTGGATCTTTCCATTTTTCAATGGGAATAAAAATGATTTAGAGTAATTAAGTCTTATTATTCCTATTGAACTTCTATTATTGATAGTTTTTAAAAAAATAATTGACTCTCCATCTTTTGAGAATTTTGGGAACTGATTACTTCCATTTGATGTAAGTCTTTTTAGAAAATCACTTTTTGTTGACATTAAATATAAGTTAAAAGTATAAGTTCCAAATTGATTATCTCTATCTCTACTTGTATATACTACAAAATCATTATGAGTAGTTGCTGAAGAGTTATTTCTTCCATGATAAACTAATCTCTCAACTCCCCTATTTCCAAGTTTTTTTGCAAAAATATTTGGATATTTTAATCTATCCGATACAAAAACTATTTTTGAATCATTTTCCACAAAATGTGCACCAACATCAATACCTTTGTATGTTGTAAGTCTTACTTTTGATTTTTTAATAGTATCATAAAGATAAATATCTGGTTGGTATTCAGGAGATGCAGTAATTAAAACTTTTCTTCCATCATCACTTACATCTGAAGCTATTAGCATACCTTCACTTCTCATAATAGTTTCTCTTTTTCTAGTATAGATATTTGTTTTTATAAGTGTTGGAATATCTTTATCATATGTTGTGTAATAAAAACTTTGTTGTTTTTTATCTGCCCATTTAGGGAAAATATTTAGTCCACCTTTTATAACTGTTTGTTGAAAAGTTAATGTATAATCAGCAATTATAATATCAGCTTTTTTGGCTTCTTTATATTGTGAAAAAATTACAAATTTATCCATCCAATCAATAGATGGAGCATTTAAATGTTTATTAACAGCAATAGCAATTCTATGAGCTAAAAAAGGAAATCTTTCTTCTCTTGAGGTTGTAAAACTTCTATTAAAGACTAATTGTTTTGAGTTAATATCATATAATTTTATTAATACAGAATATCCACCAAAACCACTAACTTGTGAATCTATATTTAAAAATAAATCTGTACCTTTATTTGATAAAGCTAATAAATCTGGCATAGAGTTATAATTTACTTCTAAAGAAGTATCTAAAACATCAAAATGTCCACTTACTTTTAAATCTTTTGCGATCATATCTTTTACTTTTTTTGTAAGAGATTTTTTCATTGCACTTGGAGCAACACCTATTTCTATTTTTGGTAAAGTGCTAGACTTTTTAATAATATCTAATTCAGCATCTGCTGCAAAAATAGAATTTGCGCAACTTAGCATAATAAAAAATAATACTAGTAATTTTTTGCCTGTTAACAGGATTTCACGTTGTTTCATCATTTTTTAACCCTCTGATTTAAAGTTTATTATAATATCAACTTTATCGTTAATTTTGTGTGTAGGAAAGTTCTCATTTTTCTGAGATTCTAAAAACTCTTTTAGTGATTCATCAAATCTCTCATCTTTTGAGTATCTCATAATACGATAATCAAAAACACCATTATTTGTAATTATTACAAGAACTTTTACAACTAAGCCATTTTCTAATAAACGTGGATTCCATCTCTCCCAAAGCATTTGTTTAACTTTTGAAAAATATTCATGTTCTTCGCCTTTTCCACTAGCAAGAGTTTTTGGCATATTAGTAGTAGTTTTAACATCATTTAATAGCTTTGAAATCTGAGTATTATCTATCTTTTTTTGTTTTTCAAATTTTGATTTAAATCTACTTGGATCAATAGACTCTTTAACTGTATTAACTTCTTTTTCAACAGTTTTTTTTGCTTTAGTTTTAACATTTGCAAAAAGTGATTTAAAGTTTGCATTTTGTTTATTAGATTTAGAAGTTGATTTTTTAACTATTTTTTGCTCTTTTTGAACAGTTTTTTTAGCAACTCTTTTTTCAGTTGATTTTGTAGAAATTAATTCAAGTTCTAAAACAGTAGTTTTCGCTGAATCAAATTTCTTAGGTTTTGGAGCATTTATATATAATAAAAATGAAACACAAATAACAAGATATACGCTAACAGATATTAGACCTGAAAGATAAAAATAAGACTTTTCTTGCATAATTACCCATCAGTTATAAGTGCTACTTTGAAGAAACCAGCCTCTTTTACTGATTTTAATACGTGAATAATATCATCATAAATCAAAGTTTTTTCTGCTCTTATATGAATAGGAGTTTTTCTATCTTTTTCTTTTGCATATAAAACAAAGTTATCTGCAAAATTCTCAAGTTCATATTTCTTCTTATTTATTTTTACAATTCTATCTTTTGTAATTAGAATATCAATTTTTTTCACTGCTTGAATTTGTTGGGAAGCACTTCCTTTTGGAAGATTAATAGGCTCTTCGAACTCTATAACAGGTGCAGTTACCATTAATATTGCAAGAAGTACAAGCATTATATCAACTAAAGGAGTTATATTTAAATCAGGTTTTTGATTATAATCAAACACTTTTATCCTTTAGCTATTAAAATTTCTGATTGTGCCTTTAAATAAACATTTAACTCATAAACTTTTCTTGTAAGAATTTGGTGAAAAGTATAAGCAAATATAGCTACAAAAATACCAGCTGCAGTTGCAACTAATGCTTCAGAAATAGCTGGTGCAATAACTGAAAATCCAACTTTAGAATGAGAAGAAAATTTTGCAAATGATTCTAAAATACCAACAACTGTACCAAATAAACCAATAAATGGAGATGTTGAAGCAATGATAGACATCCATGAGATTCCAATACTTGCCTCTTTGATAATATTTAATTCACATGCGTGTAATATCTCTTTTGTATTAGCATTATTTGAACACTTGTTAAGTGCAGATAAAGGGCTAATCGAAGCATTTCTTGAAGTCAATGCATCTAAAGATTTTTTTTCATTAAAAATTGAAGCGTTTAGAGATAAATATCTATAAATAAATATCCAAAAAACAATTACGAAGTAAGCTGACAGCGACAATAACACCAAAAGTGTTATTGCACTACCATTGCTTAAATAATTTAAAGCTGTATCAATCATTACTTATATTAAGCGAATGAGTTGATTTTAGCTTCTACTGCTGCTAATGATACATTTGCATCTTTAACAGAGTTTACTAAATCTTTTGCAGCATCAATATTTCTAGCAATTTCAGAATCTGCTCCTGAAGTAAGAGCTACTGCTCCATCTACTAAAACATCAACAGAGCTTTCAGAAACTTTTACATGTCCCCAGTTAATAGCTACTGCCTCAATTGAGTCTGCTTTTTCAATAATAATTACGCCAACTGTTAGTGAAGAAACTAAAGACGCGTGTCCTGGTAGAACACCGAACTCTCCCTCTTTACCTGGAAGAGTTACTGTCTTTACATCATCACTAAAAATTTGACCATTTGGTGCAACTATCGATAATCTTAATGTATCCATAAAGCCGCCTTTAATTATTTCATACCTTCAGCTTTTGCTAAAACTTCATCAATTCCACCAACCATATAGAATGCCATTTCAGGAATATCATCATACTTACCTTCTAAGATTCCTTTGAATCCAGCGATAGTATCATTTAATTCAACGTATTTACCAGGAGAACCTGTAAATACTTCTGCAACGAAGAATGGTTGAGATAAGAATCTCTCAATTTTTCTAGCTCTAACAACAACTAACTTATCTTCTTCTGATAATTCATCCATACCAAGAATTGCAATAATATCTTGTAAATCTTTGTATTTTTGAAGTACAGATTGAACACCTCTAGCAACAGAGTAATGCTCTTCACCTAAGATATCAGAACTTAAAATTCTTGAAGAAGAATCAAGTGGATCAACCGCAGGATAAATACCTTTTTCAGCAATTTTTCTGTTAAGTACAGTAGTAGCATCAAGGTGAGCAAAAACAGAAGCAGGAGCTGGATCCGTTAAGTCATCCGCTGGTACATATACAGCTTGAACAGAAGTAATTGAACCTTTATTAGTTGAAGTAATTCTTTCTTGTAATTTACCCATTTCTGAAGCAAGTGTTGGTTGGTAACCAACAGCTGAAGGAATTCTTCCTAATAATGCTGACATTTCAGAACCTGATTGTGCAAATCTAAAGATGTTATCAACGAACATTAATACATCTAGACCTTGCTCATCTCTGAAGTACTCAGCCATTGTAAGACCTGTTAATGCAATTCTATTTCTTGCACCTGGAGGCTCAGACATTTGACCATAACATAATGCAACTTTATCAAGTACGTTAGAGTCTTTCATTTCGTAGTAAAGGTCATTACCTTCTCTTGTTCTTTCACCAACACCTGCGAATACTGAGTATCCTGAATGTTTGAAAGCAACATTATGGATTAATTCCATGATAATAACTGTTTTACCAACACCAGCACCACCAAATAGTCCAACTTTACCACCTTTTGAATATGGTGCTAAAAGGTCAACTACTTTGATACCTGTTTCGAACATTTCCGTTTTAGTCGATTGCTCTTCAAATGAAGGAGCTGATCTATGAATAGACCATTTAGGAGTATCTGCAGGAACTGCTTCACCCTCATCAACTGGTTCACCAATTACGTTAAAAATTCTTCCAAGTACAGCTTCACCAACTGGAACTTTAATTGGTCCACCAGTCGCGTTACATTCTTGACCTCTAGTTAAACCTTCAGTCATATCCATTGCAATAGTTCTTACTCTACTATCACCAATGTGTGCAGCAACTTCTAATACTAGTCTGTCAGCATTAGCGTCAGCTAATACTACGTCAATAGCTTCATTTATTTCTGGTAGGTATCCGTCGAATTCTACATCAACAACAGGACCCATTACCTGAATAACTTTACCTTTCATACGCGATGCTCCTTTTTATTATTTTAATGATTCAACACCACTGATAATCTCTATCAGCTCTGTTGTAATTGCAGCTTGTCTAGCTTTGTTATATTCTACTGTTAAACTATTAACTTTTTCTTTTGCATTTTTAGTTGCAGCATCCATTGCTTGCATTCTAGCAGAGTGTTCTGCTGCTAATGAATCAATTAACGAATAATACATATTGAAATCAATATATTTATTTGTTAATTCAGTTAATACTTCTTCATCATCATCTGGTTCAATTTCTAGCATAGAAGTTTCAGTTTCACTAACTTCAACATCTTCTAAGCTAATTGGTAACAATTCTCTAACTCTAATTTCTTGAGTTAGCATGTTTAAAAATCCATTATAAACTAGTATAACTTTATCAGTTGTACCGTTTTGGAAATCTGTAACAACTTCTTTAATAAAATCTGCCGCTCTATCATACTCAGGTGCAGAAGATAAATCAGAAACAGCTTGTTCTAAATTAACATTTTGGAAGTTAAAGTAGTCAACACCTTTTCTTCCAGCTGCTCTATATCTTACAGTTACACCTTTTGCATCATAATCTGCTGCTAATTTACTAACTGTTTTAATTGTTCCCATGTTAAATCCACCACAAAGACCTTTATCAGCAGTTACAAAAACAATATCAACTGTTTTTGGATTATCATTTTGAAGGAAAGCTTTATTAGTATTTCCTCCATCTTGAATTTTGCTAACTCTATTTGCTATTTCTGATAAAACGTCGTTAATCTTCTTTGCATATGATCTAGCTTGCTCAGACAATTGTCTTGTACGAGTTAGTTTTGCAGAAGATACTAATTTCATAGCATTAGTAGTCTTTTGAGTGTTTTTAACACTTCCAATTTTTAATTTAATCTCTTTTAAGTTAGCCATAGACTATCCTTATTTTGCACTAAAAACAGTTTTAAACTCTTCTAACGCAGCTTTTAACGCTGTTTCTGTTTCGTCATCTAATTTTTTCTTAGATTTGATTGAATCAAGAATATTTGCATATTTTTGCTCAATAAATGCATGAAGCTCTTTTTCGAATTTAACAACATCTTCAACAGCTACATCTTCTAAATACCCTTTTGTACCAGCATAAATAACAACAACTTGTTTTTCAATAACTAGAGGAGCATTAACACCTTGTTTAAGTACTTCAACCATTCTTTGACCAAGTTCTAACTCTTTTCTTGTACTTTCGTCAAGATCAGATGCGAACTGAGCAAATGCTTCAAGCTCTCTAAACTGTGCAAGTGATAATTTTAATGTACCAGCAACTTGCTTAGTAGCTTTAATTTGTGCAGCACCACCAACTCTTGATACTGAAAGACCTACGTTAATAGCTGGTCTAATACCTGAGTTAAATAAGTTAGTTTCTAGGAAGATTTGACCATCAGTAATAGAAATAACGTTTGTTGGAATATATGCAGCAACATCTCCAGCTTGTGTTTCAATAATAGGTAAAGCAGTCATTGATCCAGCACCTAAAGCGTCAGATAATTTCGCAGCTCTTTCTAATAATCTTGAGTGAAGATAGAATACATCCCCTGGGAATGCTTCTCGACCTGGAGGTCTTCTTAATAATAATGACATTTCTCTATAAGCAACGGCATGTTTAGTTAAATCATCATAAACGATTAAAACGTGCTTACCATTATCTCTAAAGTACTCACCAATAGTAACACCTGTATAAGGAGCTAAGAATTGTAATGCAGAAGAATCTGCAGCACCAGCATTAACAACGATAGTATAATCCATTGCTCCTGCTTCTTCTAGTGTTCTTACAACAGAAGCAACATTTGAAGCTTTTTGACCGATTGCAACATAAATACAAATTACATCTTCAGTCTTTTGGTTAAGAATTGTATCAATAGCAACTGTAGTTTTACCAGTTTGTCTATCTCCAATAATAAGCTCTCTTTGACCTCTTCCGATTGGAACAAGTGCATCAATTGCTTTAATACCAGTTTGTAAAGGTTCATGTACAGATTTTCTAGCCATGATTCCTGGTGCTTTTTCTTCAACAAATCTAGACTCAGATGCTTCAATAGCACCTTTACCATCAATTGCTTCACCTAAAGCATTTACAACTCTACCAACCATAGCTTCTCCAACTGGAGTCTCTAAAAGTTTACCAAGTCTTTTACAAGAAGTTCCTTCTCTAAGACCTTCTCCTTTACCAAGTACAACTACACCAACTGTAGCTTCTTCTAAGTTTGAAGCAAGACCTTTTTCGCCATTTTCAAACTCAACAATTTCCCCAGCCATAACATTTTTTAGACCGTAAACTTGAGCAATACCATCTGCATAAGAAATGATTTTACCAGTTTCGTTAACATCTACATTTAATTCAAAGTTATCAATTCTTTCTTTTATGATCGAACTGATTTCATCAGCTTGAATTTTTGCACCCATTCAATTTCTCCTTTGTAAGTTCTAAACTGCTTTTAAAATATGATTAATCATTTGTGACTTAAGTCTCTCTTTTGAGAATGAAATCTCAACACCAAGACTATCTATATCAACTTTGATACCATCATAATCACAAACATTTTGTGATAGTGATAACTTAACATCGAATTTTTTACTAAATTGATCTTCTATTGAAGAAACATATTTATCAGATAATTCGTTGTTTGTGTATACTACACCCGTATATGTATTATTCATACTAGATATTTGACCCTCTAACACTTTTACTATTTCAGGGATTAAATCGATTCTCTTATTAGCCCCAAGTAATTTAATTAGATTTTGTAAATCATCACTACATTTTTTTACAAATGAGATAATTAACTCAACTTTAGTGCTATCATTTACTTCAGATGAAGAAATAATAGAAATAAATTTGTCTTCTTTAAAAGCAGAAGCAATTGTTTTTAAATCATTGTAAATAGCTGTAGCAGATTTTAAGTCTCTACCATCTAATAATGCTTTTACGTATCTTTTTGCTATTAAATCTTTCATTATGCAACCTTCTTAACTACGATGTTAACTAACTCATCTTGAGTTAAAGAAACGTTGTCTGAACTTAATAACTCTTCAAGTACTTCAGAAACAACTTGTCTCTTCATTTTTGAAGTTTCTACTTTGATTTTATCATCAAAGCCTTTATCTAAGTTTGCGATTTCAGCGTCTACTGCTTCAATAACTTTTTGTTTTACTGAATCAATATCATTCTTAGCAGCTTCAACAATTTCACCTGCAAGAATTTTTGCATCTTCTAATTTTTTAGCAGCATCATCAACTTTATCTTGTGAAGCTTTTAAAGTATCTTGTACTTTATCAAGTTCAGCTTGAATAGAAGCAGTTCTATCTGCGAAAAATGCTTTAATTTTATCAGCAAGTAAATACCATAAAATTCCAGCAAAAATTATAAAGTTAACGGTTCTTTGAACAATATCTGTTTCTACCGCACCTTCACTACTAGCAAGTAACGCCAACGGAGTTAAAGCTAATCCAAGTATTAATATTTTTTTCAACCCTACCCTCCTATTAAATTGAGCTAATTTTAGCTTTTAAGCTCTCATTATATTGAGGCATTGCAGCTACTAATGTTTCTTTTAAAGCTTTCGCCTCCGCTTCTAACTCTTCTACAAAGTTCGCAGACTTAACTTCCATTTCTTCTTTAGCATTTGCAAGTTTAGCATCAGCCACTTCTTTGCTTTCAGTATATGCTTGTTCTCTAATAGCAGCAGCCTCTTTTTTAGCTTCAGAAAGTACATGACTTGCTTCTTCTAACATACCGTCTACGTTAGCACCGTTTGATTGAGCATCAACTAAATCTTTTTTAATTGATTCAGCTCTGTCATCCATATGCTTTAATAGTGGCACAAATAGGCAACTGTTCAGTCTAGCAACAACTAAAAGAAAGATGATTGCTGAACTAAGCAATAATACAGGACTTATGTCTAACATTCATTCCTCCATATTTTTTACAGTTTAGTTTGACTAAAACTGTAGATATTTTATCAAAAAGAATTATAATTTTTAATTAAAATGAGTAGTTTAAGAAAAGAATTTTAAAAAGTGTTACTAAAGTAATTAGAAATCTTCTCAATATCCTCTTGAGACCTGATTTCAATCTTAAAATAGTTTTTTTCAGCTGTTACTTTTAAGTCACTTTTTTTGAGATTATTGATTGTAGATTCTAAGGGTTTAAAATCATAATTGTTCTTTTTTGCCTTAGATACTTTTTTTGAATTTTTTGTATCTGATGACTTCAGTTCTCTAACAAGTGATTCTGTTTCTCTTACGGACAACTTTTGTCCAATGATAGAATCAGCAATTCTCCTTTGAAGCTCATCCTCTAGACCTAGCATAACTTTTCCATGCCCAGCAGAAATTTTATTGTTTGCGAGTAATTGTTGTACATAAGATGATAATTGTAATAATCTTAAAGTGTTTGTAATAGAGGTTCTAGATTTAAAAACTTTTTTAGATAATTCATCATGTGTTATATTATGTTCATTAAGTAATTGAGCATAAGAATATGCTAATTCTATAATATTTAAATCATCTCTTTGAATATTTTCAATTAAAGCTAATTCTCTTAATTTGAAATCTTCAATATCAATTACAATTGATTTAATAAAATCTAATTTTGCAAGTTTATGAGCTCTTAATCTTCTTTCCCCTGCAATTAATATATATGAGCCCTTGCCATCTTCAACAACTGTTATAGGTTGTAATAAACCATGTACAACTATTGAGTCACTAAGCTCTCTTAATTTATCATCATCAAAGATTTTTCTAGGTTGATTTGGATTAGGTTTAATTGCATTAGTATTTAATTCAACAATACTATTTGAATTTGGTTTGTTATCTGAATTTGAATTACCATATGCTGTTTCTACTTCACCTAAAAGTTCACCAAGTCCTCTACCTAAAGCCATTTAAATTCCTAATTAATTTTTTTTTAACCTGCAATTGCACGTGCTAAGTTTGTGTATGCTTTTGTTCCAATAGCTGATGCATCATAAAGCATAATTGGTTTTCCAAAACTTGGAGATTCAGCAAGTTTAACATTTCGTGGAATTACAACATATGAAGAGTCATCTACTTTAAACAGTTTATTTTCAAAGTGCTGTGCAAGATCTGCAAAAACTTGCTTTGATAAGTTGTTTTGAGAAGAATACATTGTTGGTAGAAAACCTCTAATTTGTAATTGTCTATTAATTGTTTGTTTTACTAATTTAATTGTATTTAATAACTGTGCTAAACCTTCAAGTGCAAAGAATTCACATTGAATTGGAATAAGTACAGAGTTTGATGCACTTAGAGTATTAATTGTAATAGGACCAAGAGCAGGTGGTGAATCAATTATAATATAATCAAAATCTTTTCTAATTGGATCAATCTTTCTTTTTAAAACTAATTCTCTATCTTTTGTGTTTTTATAGAACTCTTTTTCAATACCTACAAGACCAATATTTGAAGGAGCAACTTTTAAGTTTTCAATTTCTGATTCTAAAATGATTTCATTTAATTCTTTTGTACCTAACATTACATGATAAATATTGTATTCATATGTATCTCTATGAAAACCTAATGATGTTGTTGCATTTGCTTGAGGGTCTGCATCTATTAAAAGAACTCTTTTACCTTCAAGGGCTAATGCCGCACTTAAATTAACAGCAGTAGTAGTTTTTCCTACTCCGCCTTTTTGATTTGCTATTGCAATTACCTCTGTTATCATCTTAAACTAAAAACCTTTTTGTTATCAATTTCTATAGAGCCATCATCATTTAAGATGGAATTTTGTAATGATATTTTTTTATTTTCTAATGTAGCTTTAAATTTTCTACTTCTTTGGAATTCTACCTTATATTGACTAAAAATCTGCTTCCAAGAAATCACTTTTTTTAAGTTTTCGAAATATGTTTCTAAAATTGTTTTTGAATCAATATCAATATCAAGTTTTCCAAAATCTTTATCTACTGAAATTAGATTTAATCCGATGCCACAAAAAATTAAATCTTTTGTAGCAGTTGTAATTGTACCACCAATTTTTTTATTATCTATATAAAAATCATTTGGCCACTTTAGCCATATTTCCGAGCCTTTATTTGATAACAAATCTTTTAAAATAAATGAAAAATATATTGATGCACTTTGAAGTTCTAAATCTTTTGGTAAATTTTTTTTCTCTAATACAAAAGAGAAAAAAAGATTTCCTTTTACACCTTTCCAGTTATTTCCTCTACTTCCAATTCCTTGTGTTTGCAAGGGAGTACTTATACAAAGTGGATAAGAGTATCCCTCTTTCTTAATAAGTTCTTTTAAATATTTATGTGTTGAATCAATTTCTTCTAATGTGATAATTTTCATAAAAAAGATTATATCTTAAGCATATTCAAGAATAAATTAAATCCTAGTGGCACTTTGCTTAATCCTTATTTGCTAATATTTTAATAGTAAGCACTGCTCCAATATAATTTATATTTTTATATGTGATATTTTCATTACTAGCTTTAATTCTTCCATCTATATGATTTTCAATAATTTGTTTAGTCATATATAAGCCAATACCTGTGCCACCATTTTTTTCTTTTGTTGTAAAATTTTGTTCAAAAACATTTGATATTATTGATTCTTCAATTCCACCTGCATTATCTTTAATTTTTAATACTGCGTACTCTTCTTCTTTTTTAAGTTCAATAAAAACAACTCTATTCTCTTCTGTTATATCACTAGCAGTTATTGCATCTTTAGAGTTATGAAGAATATTTAAAATAGCCTGTTTTAATTCATTTTCATATGCATATATATTAATTGATTCGTCTAAATCACAAATTATTTCAATATAGTTATCAGCTAAAGAAGCTTGAATAATTCCTAAACATGATTTTATACTATTAGAAAAATTAAAAATTTTCTCTTCTTTATCAGATTTATAAAAATTTCTAAAATCATCTATTGTTTGAGATAAGTGTTTTGTTGTTTGTACAATTCTATTTAAGGATTTATGAATCTCCTCTTTTTTACAAGAACCATATTCTAAACTAAAATTTAATCCACTTGCTATTGTACTAATTGCACTTAATGGTTGTCTCCATTGATGAGCAATATTTCCAATCATTTCTCCCATAGATACAAGTTTGGATTGATGATAAATAATTGATGATTTTTTTTGATTTAATTTAACTTCTTTTTTTACTTCTTTTTTTAATTTTTTATTTGCAGCTTTTAATTCTATATTCAACTCTTTTAATTTACTAATATCACTTCTAGCTTTTGTTATTGATAAACCTATAAAAGAGCAAACCATAGAAAGAATCTCTTTATCTTTACTATTAAAAGCAATTAACTCTTCATTTTCTTGTTTATTTAAAAGTTGTATTACACCTATAGTATTATTTTCAAAGGGATGAATTATTGGAGCAGTTATTATTGATTTCGTTCTATAATTAAATTTTTTATCAAACTCTTTTACTCCTAAGAAATTATATTCTGAAGATTCGTAAATATCATCAATACTTATTATTTTCTTTGTAGAAAAAGATTTAACTGCAAGATATTTTTCGTCTTCTGTAAGAGGTAGCTTTACATCTTTAAGAGCATAAAATTGTCTATAAATATTTTCATATGTCATAGTATCATTTTGAAAGACATTAAAAGATAAGGAGTCTCCTTCATTTATATAGATACTTCCAGCTTCTGCATTTAGTGCATTTCTAGCTTGATCTAAAATTTCATGAAGTAATACATCAAAATCATTTACGTTAAATAGTTTAGGGTCATAAATATGACATAAATCTTCTTCAAGCATATTTGTTCTCTTACGTTTAATTTTATAACATTGTAGCGTATTAAATTAAAATTTGGCCCTTGTTAAGTCTTTGACCTCTTAAATAATCAAGAGAATTAACAGCTTTTTTTGAAGGGGCTTGCAATGTTTTTATTTTTAGACTACCTTTTAAACACCCTATTATAAGACCTGTATCATCAAAATCTAAGATTTCTCCCTCTTTATTTATTGAAGAAGTTTCTAAAAGTGTAATATCTTTTAATTTTATACCTGAATTTAGAAATACTCCAGGCCAATATGAATATGCTTTATATTTTAAATAAAGTTTTTTTGCAGATGAAAAATCAACTTTACCATCTTCTTTTTTAATTTTTTTACAAAAAGAGACCAAAGAGTCATTTTGTTTTTTTGCTTTAATTTTATCAAAATTGTCAAGAGTTGTAATTGTAAGTTTTGCAGCAATTTCTGAAAGTTTTGAAAAAGCTTCTTGAACTTCCATACTTGAAGTAATTTTCAAATATTGTAAGGCTAAAATATCTCCTGAGTCAAGACCTTCTTCCATTAACATTGATGTTACGCCTGTAAATTCATCATCATTTAAAAGTGATTCTTGAATAGGACTAGCTCCTCTATATTTAGGAAGTAAAGAAGCATGAAGATTAATACAAGGAGCAATATCTAAAATTGCTTTAGGTAAAATTTGACCATATGCTGCAACAATAATAAAATCTGGATTCAATGCCTCTATTTGTGTTTTTGCTTCTTCATTAGCTCTTAATTTTTCAGGTTGAAAAATAGGAAGATCTAAATTGTTATCTAAGCAAAATTGCTTAATATGAGGGGCTGTTATAACTTGTTTTCTACCAACAGGTTTATCTGGTTGTGTAAAAAGACCAACTATTTCATAAGAACTATTTAAAATCTCTTCAAATATTTTTGTCGCATAATCTGGTGTTCCCATAAAAAGTATTCTTTTACCCATAATTAACCTCTTTATTTTAGTTTTTAAATAGTGTTCCACTTTTATGATTTCCATCAACTAAAAAATCATAAGCATTTGTTAAATCAAATCCAGAACTTAAATACATCATTTTATTTCTTTGTAATAAAAAATTTGCAGCTTTTAGCTTTGTAACTATTCCACCTGTTGCAAATTCTGAATTAGGGGTATGTGTCATTTCCAAATCTTCTGCTGGAATATAATGTACAATATTTCTCATTTTTGCCTCAGGGTTTTCATGAGGATTTGAATCATATAAACCATCAACATCTGATAAGATAGCTAAAATATCAGCATCAAAATAGTGTGCTGCATGAGCTGATAATTGATCATTGTCTCCAAAAAGAAGTTCTTCATTTGCAATAACATCGTTTTCATTTAAAATTGGGATAATGTCATTTTTAATTAAAATTTCCATAACACCTTTTGCATTAGCTGATCTTTTTCTTGAATCAAAATCTTCAGCTACTAAAAGCATTTGAGCACATTTTAAACCATGTTCACGAAATCTTTTTTTATAATGTTTCATTAATAATGGTTGTCCAATAGCTGCAAGTGCTTGTCTATTTAAAATTTGTTTTCTATCTAAATCAAGTACAGTATTTCCAGCAGCAACTGCCCCTGAAGAGACTAAAATAACTTCAAGATTTTTTTCATTTTTTAATGTTGCAAGTAAATCTACTAAGTTATTAAGTCTATCTACTGCTAAAAGATTATCTTCTCTTAAAACAGCGCTTCCAACTTTTATAACTATTCGTTTCATTTCTTTGTTTGACCTATTAATTCATATAATGCATAAGTAATTGGTGTTGTATTCATATGAGTAACTGATGAAATTGGTAAAATGAAAAATGGTTTTTCTTTATCAAATCTATTAAAAGTTAAATCTTGAACATAATAAGGCATTTCTTTTTCAAAACCAAATTCATTTGTACCTGAAGTTTCTAAACCTAATTCAGCAATGAAGGCTTTTATATCAGCTTCTATATCTTCACCATAATAAGCATCAGTTTTAGTTAAAGCAATTGCAAAATTTCTTTGACTTAATTCAGTAGAGAACTTTTTAACTTCTTCTTTTAATACTTGGTATTGCTCTATAGTTGTTCTATAATTAGCAATATCGATCATAAATAAAAGAGTTTTAGTTCTTTCAATATGTTTTAAGAACTCTAATCCTAAACCTCTACCATCACTAGCTCCATCAATAATTCCTGGAATATCTGCCATTACAAAAGAGTTATAATCTCCAACTTCTACAACTCCAAGTTTTGGTGTTAAAGTTGTAAATTCATAATTTGCAATTTCTGGTTCTGCATTTGATGTAGTTGAAATAAGGGTTGATTTTCCCACATTTGGGTATCCAACTAATCCAACATCTGCTATAAGTTTAAGTTCTAATCTTATTTTTCTACTTTGTCCTGGAAGTCCTGGTTGAAAATAAGTAGGTCTTTGGTTTCTTGAATTTTTAAAGTGAACATTACCTAATCCACCTTTTCCACCTTCTAAGAAAAGTTCTGTTTGACCCTCTTCTAGTAAATCTAATATAACTTCATTAGTTTCATCATCTATTACTTGAGTCCCTGGAGGAACAGTTAAAATAAATGCAGGTGCTGATTTTCCTGTTTTAGTTCTTCCCATACCTTGCATACCATTTTCAGCTTTTAAAATATGTCTACCTTTAAACCATGAAAGTGTATCAGTATTGTTATCTACTTGAAAGTAAACATCTCCACCTTTTCCTCCATCGCCACCATCAGGTCCACCCTTTACAACAAATTTTTCTCTTCTGAATGAAGCACAACCTTGTCCACCTTTTCCTGATGTTACAGTAAATTTAACACTATCTACAAACACTATGTTTTCCTTTTAATGCCCCATTTAATTAAAAAGGGACTTGTTTCACTTATCTCGTCTTTTTTGCTTTCACTTCATTTGTCATAAGACAAGAACTATGAAGATTAGTAGAAATAAATTCTACTTTAAAAAGCCTGAACTTATTCTCTCAATGAGAAAGCCTAAAATTATCAATAATCAAACATTTATTATAATATTTCATTATTAATAACTAACAAAAAAAAAGGGTGTAGGCTAAAAGCTCTACACCCTTTTAGAAATTTAATTAAAATTAAATTTATGAAGCGTAAACAGATACTTTTTTTCTATTTTTATCTTTTACTTCAAATTTTACAACACCATCAATTAATGCAAAAATAGTGTGGTCTTTTCCAATACCTACATTTTGTCCAACGTGAACTTTAGTTCCTCTTTGTCTAATAATGATGTTTCCAGCTCTTACAACTTCTCCACCAAATTTTTTAACTCCAAGTCTTTTTCCAGCTGAATCTCTATTATTCTGTGTAGAACCTTGACCTTTCTTATGTGCCATACCCTGCTCCTTATGCTGCTATTTTAGTAATTCTAATTTTAGTGAAGCTTTTTCTAAAACCTCTTTTTAATTTAGAATCTTTTCTTCTTCTTTTTTTGTAAATGATAACTTTTTTATCTCTATTTACACCAGTTCCATCTAAAACAACCTCAGCTTCTACTTTAGCAGCAGAAACAGCATCACCAGTTTTAAGCTCACCATCGTTTACAGCTAAAACATCAGTAATTTCAAGAGTTTCTTTAGCAGCTTTACCAGTATAATCAATATCTAAGATATCACCCTCAGTTACTTTATACTGTTTACCACCACACTTAATAATTGCGTACATATTTAATCCTCTAATTTATCAATCTTTTATTAACTTTTTCTTTTAACGGGACGAAATATTATCTAAGTTTTGTTTAAACTTTCTTTAAGTGAAGCTTACTTTTAAGAAATATTTAAATATTAATAAAAATCTTTAGGAGCTGCTACTGCATCCATCACAACCATTGAACCCATTGGTAATCTTCTAGCTTCAATAGTAGTTCGTGCTGGTTTATGATCTCCAAAGGCTTCTGCAAATAGTACATTTACAACACCAAAATCATCCATATTTTCTAAATATACATTTACTTTTACAACAGCATCAAGATCACTTTTTGCATCTTCTAATAATATTTTTAAATTTTCTAAAACCTGTCTTGTCTGTTTTTTGATATCTCTTTCAACAATTTTCCCATCTATTGTTAAAGGAATTTGTGCAGAAGTATAAATAAATCCATTTTCTCTTGTAGCTTGTGAATATGGCCCTATTGCTTCTGGTAATCTTTTGCTTTCTAATAATTCCATCTTATAGTTTCCTTTTTAAATGTCCCATTTAAAAAGGGACCTTATTTTTTAATTTCTTTTCACGTCATAGCAAAGCTATTCCTAAAGAAGAGAACTAGTTCTCTTTATGCTTCTTTATTTTTTTAAATTTCTTTCTAAATTTTGTGTATTCTACAAAAAATATTATAAATTATAACTTACTAATTTTCCAAGTTTTAACTGATATATATTATCTTTTATTTTTCTAAGTAAATTTGCTTTTTCTTTAAAAGGTAAATTTGTATTATATTGTACACTTCTTAATTTATTTGCATAAAACTTTAAAAGTAAAACCAACAACTCCTGTTTTAACCTTTCATCATCATAAACTTCAAGTTTGTCATTTAAAAGAATTCCATTAAAACTTTGATTATTTATATCTGTAATCAAAAGTTCAAACTCATTTCTATGATGTTCAAACATTGTTGAATCTATTATATCAAGGACTGAATCTAATCTTTGTGGTTTTTCCAAAATTGATCTAATAATACAAAGTTCTCCTATATCGATTTTTGTAAGATTAACTTCATTTTTCCTTACAACATCAGTACTAACTTTTACTAGATTCTCCCTTATATTTAATCTTTGGGCAATATATCTTTTATACTCATCTTGATATATCATTCCTAAGGATTTTAAATAATCATTTGTTTCAATAAGTGCTTTTTGCTTTTGGCTTGGATCATTTATATCATATTTTTCAATTATATAATCTATTGCAAATGATATAAAAACTTGAGGAGAAGCGAAAATCTCATTCAATTCTTCAACTCTTCCATCATGAACCATATCTGCTGGGTCTTTCCCCTCTCCAAATATTACAACTCCACCTTCAAACTCACCTTGGGATAACATAACTGATGCTTTAAATGCTGCATTTAAACCTGCTTTATCCCCATCATAAGCAAGAATAACTTTAGGCTCACCACGTCTTAAAAGTGGCAAATGATCTTGTGTTAAAGCAGTTCCTAGTGTTGCAACAGCAGTATTAAAGCCTGCTTGATGAAGCATAATTACATCTAAATAACCTTCTGTAACTATTATTCTATTTCTTTTATATATATTCTCTTTAGCTTGTGAATAACCATAAAGAAGCTTTGATTTATTAAATATTTTTGTTTGTGGAGAGTTTACATATTTTGCATTATGTCCTGTAATTGTACGTCCACCAAAACCTACAATTTTACCATTTATTGAATGAATAGGAAAAGTAATTCTTTCAATAAATCTTGAATATAAACCATTTTGTCCTGTATCAATAATTCCAAGTTCTTTTGCATCTGCTAAATTATAGTAGTTATTTTTTAAAAAATTAATTGTATCATTAGAACTAGGTGCATAACCAATTTCAAATTTTTCAATAGAAAATTCTGAAATTCCACGGGAATAAATATACTCTTTTGCTATGTTATTATTTATAAAAAGTTTTTGATAATACTTATTTACTTCTTCTAATACTTTTATATCTTGTTTTTTTTGATTGTTATTATTATCATACTCTAATGTAACATTATGCATAGAAGCTAATTTTTCTAAAGTTTCAGGATAAGAAAGCTTTTCATATTCCATTACAAATTTAATAGAATCACCACCTACACCACAATTACCTACGATAAAATTTTTTGTTAAAAAAGTATGACTTTTATCTTCCACAGTAATATCATATACCAACTCTTCATCTTCTGATTCTTTAATACTTTTTACTCTCATACAAAGATACTTAACATCATTAATATTCTCAAAAAAAGCTTTTAAGGACTCTCTTTTTTGGAAAAGGATTGTATAACATTTTTTATGATTAACATTTTTTTTATCTTTATATTCTTTTCCTTTATATAAAGAGGGGATAAGTTCTAAACTTATTGCTAAATCAAATAAAAGATAAGATAACTTTTTACTTATTGTTTTATAAGTTCTTCTAGAATAACAACCATCTGCATCCATCAATCCATCAAAAAGTGAACTCTTAAATGATTTTTTTAAGTAGTTAAAATAATATGGATACTCTTTATTTTCAGCACCACTAGCAAAAAGCTTTTTAAAAATATATTCTAAATTACTACTTGAGCAAGTAACTTCTAAAGAATTTTTTCTGTTTTTGGGATAAAATAAAGAGGCTTCTTTTTTAAAAGATTTCTTTAATATCTCAATTATTTTCTTGGCATAATTAATTTCTTTAGAATGTAATGAGAATTTAATTCCCCCTTTATAGGTACTTCCTTCTGCTATATACATACCAAATAACCACATTAAATCTTTTGTAATTTTTACTTTTTTTATAATATCTACAGAAGGACCAAATTTACTCTTCTCCCAAAAATCTGAGAAATCAAAAGCTTTTTTTGTAATTACTTCCCTATCTATTGGATATAAGAAATAATCACCTTTTTTAACTTCTTTTGCAAATAAGACTTGAGTCTTGATATTAATTTCTTTTTTATTTTTCTTAATTCTTCCATAAAATTTAAGAGGTCTATTTTTTTCAACTCGAATATAAGGCAAGTTCTTTTTTACATCATCTTGAGTTAAAACTAACATGTCATGATTTTGAGTAAAATATGACCATTCATCAAACAAATCAGTTTTAAATTTCAACATTCCATATTGAGGTTTATGAGATAAGGTTTCAATTACTTTTGTTTCTTTTCCATTAGAAGAATATACGTAATCTCCAACTTCTATATTTTGAATCTCTTTTATACCATCTTTTGTTCTGATTTCTTCCTTGGGAGCTAAACAGCCAAAACAGTGATATATTTGCTTTGCAGGACTTACTACAAAAGAAGGAGTTGTTTCACCATGAAAGGGACAACATGCTTTAAAGTTTGCACCGCTTTTTTTTAGTTCAATAAATTGTGAGACCACATCAACAACATCAATGTGATTTTTAAGATTTTCTATGGATTCTTTTGTAATCATTTTGGGATTATATCCAAATTTTATAATATTGTATGGGCTTTTATGTTATATTATGTCTTTAAATTGCAGACACAAGGTTTTTTTTGGATAGTTTATTCTTAGAATACAGAGACCCACTCTTTGGTATTATTGTATTTTTTGCACTTATATTTTTCATATCATTTCTTACATACTCTTTTAGTGCCTATAAAGAGAAACGTGCAAGAAGAGATTATAGAAAACTTTTAAAAAGATTTGAAATTGGAAAATTAAAAGAAGAAGATTATGTACATTTATATAAAACATATAATCTACCTTTTGATTCTATAATACTTTTAGCTTCAACTTTTGTGCAAAAAGGTAATTATAATAAAGCGATTTCTGTTTATCTTACTCTTTTAGAACATGTTACAGATAGAGTTAAAAAAGAAGAACTTTTAGAACTTTTAGGAAGTACATATTTTAAAGGCGGTTTTTTACAAAGATCTAGAGAAATATTCCTAAGAATTTTAAAATTTTCTCCTAGAAATACTAAAGCATTAAAACATCTACTTATTATAAATGAAAAGCTAAAAGAGTATAAAAATGCTAATGATATTATTGATTGTTTAGAAGAACTAGATGTTGACATTAAAAAAGATAAAATATTTATAGAAACACTGACAATTATCAATAACCCAATTGAATCTTATGAAAAAAAGAGTGAAAAACTTTATGATACATTTAAAGAAAACCCACTTATTCAAAGACTTGTAGCGGGATTTTATTTACAATATAATAAAGATTTCTTCTGGAAGCATGCGGATGAATTTGATTTTGAGAAATTCGTTGATTTAATGTGGTATTTAAATTTTGATGATATTGATTTTGATAAGGTATCAGAAAATAAATTTTTAAATGAAATGTATAATGCAAAAGGATATTTGAAAACATTAAATCATAGTGATGATTTTGTATTTGATATTTTAATTGCATTAAATGCACATGAACATAAAATACCTGCAACAATAAATTTTGAATTTATTTGTTCTTCATGTAAACATCTTCATCCAATATTTGATACAAGATGTCCTCATTGCCATAATCTATTAACATTTAATGTAAAATACAATTTAACAAAAGACTTAGTGGATAGAAATCAATCTTTACAATAAAAGATGTGATATACTTCCACGAATAAAAATAAAAAGGGGAATAGAATGAATGATTATTCTAAATTAGAAGAGTGTTTGGATTATCAGTTTAAAAACAAAGATCTGATAATCGAAGCACTAACACACAAAAGTTATAAGAAACCTTATAATAATGAAAGATTAGAGTTTTTAGGTGATGCTGTGTTAAACCTTATTGTTGGGGAATATTTATATAAAAAATTTCCTAAATCAAATGAAGGTGATTTATCAAAAATCAGAGCATCATTAGTAAATGAAACAGGTTTTACAAAACTTGCAAATGAGATAAAACTTGGTGATTATATTTATATATCAAATGCTGAAGAGAGAAATAAAGGTAGAACAAAAGCTTCTATCTTATCTGATGCCTTTGAAGCAATTATGGGTGCAGTTTATTTAGAATCTGGACTTGAAACCTTAAAACCTATTATCTTAAAACTACTAGAGCAATCATATGATAAGATTAATCTTGATGTACTATTTAGTGATTATAAAACAGCGCTTCAGGAAATAACTCAAGCAGAATTTGGAACAATTCCTGAATATAAAATCGAAGCTTCTTATGGACCTGATCATAAAAAAGAGTTTGAAGTATCAATTTGGATTGATGGAAAGACATATGGAAAAGCTATTGGAAAGAGTAAAAAATTAGCTCAACAATCTGTAGCAAAAATAGCAATTGATATTTTAAAAAAGGTTAAATAAATGAATAGCTTTGGTCAAAGATTTAAATTTACAACTTTTGGAGAAAGCCATGGGAAAGCTCTTGGTTGTTTAATTGATGGAGTTCCTGCAGGAATTAGAGTTGATGAAGCTTTTATTCAAAGTGAAATGAATAGAAGAAAACCTGGACAAAATGCTTATGCAACAGCTAGAAATGAAGGGGATAGAGTTGAAATATTATCTGGTGTATTTGAAGGTTTAACTACAGGAACACCTATATCTATGGTAATTTTTAATGAAAATCAAAAAAGTAAAGATTATACAAAAGTAAAAGATCTTTTTAGACCAGGTCATGCAGACTTCACATACTTTAATAAATATGGTGTAAGAGATTATAGAGGTGGAGGAAGAAGTTCTGCTAGAGAAACAGCAGCTAGAGTAGCAGCTGGTGCCATTGCAAAATTAATGTTAAATGAACTTGGTATTGACATAAAAAGTGGTATTTGTGAAATTGATGGAATTAAATCTGCTAAAAATGATTTTGAATTTGCAAAAACTTCAGAAATCTTTTCTTTAGATAAAGACAAAGAGCAATTCCAAAAAGATGCGATTTTAAAAGCTAAAGGTGAACATAACTCTGTTGGTGGGGTTGCACTTGTAAATGTAAAAAATTGTCCTATTGGTCTTGGGGAACCACTTTATTTCAAACTTGATGCCCAAATTGCAAATGCGATGATGAGTATAAATGCTGTAAAAGCTGTAGAAATTGGTGATGGCATTGAAGCTGTTGCAAAAAAAGGTCAAGAAAACAATGATGAGATTAGAAGTTCTGGATTTAAATCAAATCATAGTGGAGGAATTCTAGGTGGAATTTCAAATGGAGATGATATAAATGTAAAAATTTATTTTAAACCTACTCCTTCTATATTTATAAAACAAGAAACTATTGATATAAATGATAATGAAGTAGATTGTGAATTAAAAGGTAGACATGATCCTTGTGTTGCAATTAGAGGAAGTGTTGTTGCTGAATCAATGATGGCTTTAGTTTTAGCTGATATGGCATTACTTAATATGAGTAGTAAAATTGAAAATGTCAAAAAAGTTTATAATTAATTAAAAAATTCTACTTTATTTAAAGTAAATTTTTGTATTATTCACTTGTTCTTTACTTTGGTTAAGTTGAAAGAACACAAGCGGAATTTATTCCGCTTTTTTTTAATATACTCTTTCTAATTTATCTTGTACAAAATCACTAAAAATATGTAATATTTTTTTATAATCATCTGTTTTATACACATGAATACCATTTTTATTAAGTTTTTTTAAGGGTAAACAATTTCCTTCTGGAGAAATCAAAACCTTAATCCCATTCTCTTTACATGTTTTAATAATTGAATCTTTTGAATTACTGTATGTATTATCAATTGTTTCAACACCTGTAATATTTTGACCTTTTACATTTAAAATAGTTAAATATTCAGAATTGTCAAAAGTAGAATCGACAGATGAAATATAACTCATTTTATCATTTGTAGGAAATACTATTCTTATCATAGTTTCTCTTTCTATTAAGTGTGATTTTTAATTTAAAGCAAGATTTAAAACATCAGAGTTAATTAGGATGAGTGAAAAAAGTAATGACTAGGGAAAAGACAATTATGTATTTTTTACCCTAATTTCAACTGATGTTTAAAAATATATTCTCATTAAAGCTAAAATAATATATATACTTGTACAATACATAACCAAACGGTTAGTAAAAAAGTTTACAAATTTTAATTATATATAAGAATAACTAAAAATAATTATAACTACTGCTTTTGAACATATGACAGAATTGTATCAACTTTTTGAACATATGTCAAGTATTATTTATCAAACTTGTGATAAACTTTTAACATCTCAATAATAAGGTTCTTAATGGCAAGAGAAAAACTTCAAAGAAAACTTGAACTAAAACCCGTATCAAAGTATTTTGGTCCAAAAGACATTCAAGCAACTCAAGATGTCATCTTATTACACGAAGAATTAGAGGCAATACATTTAATGGATTCATTTTGTATGTATCAAGAAGATGCTGCAAAAAAGATGAATGTATCAAGAGCAACATTTGCTAGAATTATAAAAAGTGCAAGAAAAAAAATATCACTTGCTTTAATTACAGGAAGTAATATTAAAGTGCATGAGATTAAGAATGAATTTAGAGTAGCAATTTGTTCTAATAGTAATACAAAACTTGAATATGCTGATGCAAATGCAAAATATATTTGGATTTTTTTTATTAAAGATTATAAACTAAAATCTTCAAACTGCATTAATAACCCAATGTATGAAAATGATGATGAAGCAGCTTGTAATGTTTTACCTGATGTATTATATGACTTTATTACAAACTACTTTATAATTAGTACTCTTGATTATGATTTAAAAATTTCTTTAATTGCAAAAGGAATATACCCTATTTTACAAGAAGAAATAACTGAAGATACATTAGTAGATATATTTCAATAGAAAAAGATTTTTAAATCTAATTTCTATTGAATTATTTAATAAATCTATTTAAGTTCTGACTTTAACTCTTCTAATCTTGCTATTCTATCTTCTGTTGTTGGATGAGTTCTAAATAAAGACCCAAAAGATGATTTTAATCCTGAGAAAGGATTTATAATAAACATATGAGCGGTTTGTTCTGTTGCATTATGGATTCCATGTCCATTTCTAGCATAATTTTCTAACTTTGCTAAAGCACTTTGTAAACCTGAAGCATCACCTGTCATACGTGCTGCACCCTCATCTGCCATAAACTCTCTGCTTCTACTTACTGTCATTTGAATAATAGAAGCTGCTAAAGGTAATAAAATAGCCATTAAAATCATAACAATTGGATTTCCACCTTGTCTATTGTTTCCTCCAAACATAGCTGAAAACTGCATCATATTTGCAATCATTGCAATTGCTCCTGCAAAAACTGCTGCTATTGTTCCAACTAAAATATCATAATGTTTTACATGAGATAATTCATGTGCAATTACACCTTCAAGCTCTTTTTCATTTAACATTTCATATAAGCCCATAGTAACAGCAACTGCTGCATTTTCATGATTTCGTCCTGTTGCAAAAGCATTTGGAGTATGATCTGGTATTAAATAGACTTTAGGCATAGGAAGTCCAGCTTTTTGCACTAATTTCTCTGTTATTCTATAAACAGGATGTCTTCTATCTTCTATTAAAGTTGCATTATATTGCTTTAATACTTGCTTATCAGAATAATAATAAGCATAAAAATTCATACCACCTGCAATTAAAAATGCTATTAACATTCCATTTGTTCCACCAAAACTATAACCTATAAATACAAATAGAACAGTTAGAAGTGTTAATAAAAATATTGTTTTTACTTGTTCCACATTAATCCTTTTTTTTTCTTAATTTTAACATGAAAAAATTAATAGTTATTTAATAAATTTAATCAATTATATTCTATTTAAAATTGATTCTTCTGGATATAAAACCTTTGCACTAGGAGTAGATTTTGAAGTTGATTCTAAATGCACATCTTGGTCATCAAAGAAAATATCAGCCCCAAAAGCCTCTACAACTTCATATTTATCAACTCCACCTAAAAAGAAAGATTCATCTAGTCTAACATGCCATTGATTTAATGTTCTTATAACTCTTTCATGTGCAGGAGAGTTTCTTGCAGTTATAAGAGCTGTTCTAATTGGTGTTTGTTCTTCAGGATATTTTTTTTGAATATTAGAAATTACTCTTAAAAGCTTTGCAAAAGGTCCTGATTTTAATGCATTATTTGCATTCTCTTTTTCATAAGCTAAAAAAGCATCTAGCCCTTGTGTTTTATATACTATTTCAGACTCTTCAGAAAATAATACAGCATCTCCATCAAAGGCAATTTTTACTTGATTTGATATTTCATTTGCATCTTCCACATATGGTAAAATTCTTGCAGCTGCTATTCCTTCATTAATTGCATTTTGAACATCAAGTTCATTTGCTGATAAAAACAAATCTACTTTAAAGGGTTTTAGATATTTTGAGATATCATTTCCTCCACTCCAAGCTGACCTTGCAATATCTAAATTATATTTTTCAATAGATTTTGTAATTCTTAAACTTGTTGCAGCATTATTTCTTGACATAATAATTACTTCCACTTGTTTATCATTTGGAAAATCTTCATTTATTCTAAGAAGATTTTTCACAAGTCTAAATCCTGTTCCTTTATTTATTAAAACATCTTCATTTTCTATTTGATGTTTATAATACTCAGCAACACCCTTATCTTCAAAAATTTTATTTTCATCTTCTAAATTAAAAAGTGCTCTTGATGAAATTGCAATTACTAATTTCTTTTCTAAATCATATCCCAAAATATATTCCTTGATTTTATACATTTTATTTTTTGATTATTATACAAAAAAAGGTATAATTTTTATATCTAAAATAAGAAGAAAGTATGAAAAAATTATATTTAATAAGACATGCTAAATCTGATTGGTCAAATCCTAGTTTAGATGATTATGATAGACCACTTAACAAAAGAGGCAAAAAAAATGCTCCAAAAATTGGAGAATACTTTAATAAAAAAAAAGTTTATCCTGACTTAATAATTTCAAGCCCTGCTTATAGAGCTAGAAGTACAGCTCTTAAAATTGCAAAACAGATAAATTATCTAGAAACAATAGAGTTTAATGAACACTTATATGAAGCCTCTTTAAAAACTATTTTAGAGATTATAAGTTTTATAAAAGATGTAAATGATGATGTTTTTATAATAGGGCATAATCCATCTTTGAATATGCTTGCTTTTTATCTTGTTGATTTTAATGAAAATATCCCAACTTCAGGAATTTTAGAAATAGAGTTTAACTGTAATACATGGAGGGAAGTAACAAAATCTAATGCAAAACTTCTTTCTTTTGAGTATCCTAAAAAGAATTATCAAAATAATTAATAAATCAAAGCTGATTTTATTATTTTACAAGTTAAATCTTTTTAAAATTTGTTATTAATTTTTAGATTGGAATCATATGAAAACACTATATATAGTAAGACATGCACAAAAAGATGAATCTAATCCGGAACAATATGATTATGATATTCCTTTAACAAAAAAAGGGGAAGAAGATTCAAAACTTTTAGGTGAAAAACTAAAACAAAAAAATATAAAAGCTGATTTAATTGTTTCAAGTCCAGCAGTTAGAGCTAGACAAACGGCTGAAATACTTGCAGATACTATAACATATAGAAAAAGTGTTGTATATAATGAAGTTATTTATCAAGCTTTTTTACATGAAATTATTGAATCAATAACTTATACTTTTGATACAGTTGATTCTTTGATGATTGTAGGACATAATCCATCTTTGACTGCTTTAGCAATTACTTATGCAGGATTTAAAGAAGAGATGGAAATGGCCTCGTTAATTAGAATTGATTTTAATTGTGATTCTTGGACAGCAATAGATAAATCAAATGCTAATTTTATTGAATATATAAAATAGCATTCTATTTATATAAATGCCCTGCTAAGTTTCCACTTGAAAAAGACCATTGGAGGTTATATCCTCCACAAGGTCCATCTAAATCCATAACTTCTCCACAAAAATATAAACCATCTATAATTTTACTTTGCATTGTTTTTGGGTCAATCTCTTTTAAGCTAACTCCACCTCTTGTAATCATTGCTTTTTTAAAACCTACTGAATCTGTAACTGTAAAAGGAGTATTAGCAACAATTTTTACTAAATCATTTCTTACTTGTCCATTTTGATCTTTAAATTTTTTTTCAAGATTAGCCCCTACTTCTAAACATAGGGCTTTAGCAACACTAAGAGGTAATAAAGAAGATAATAATTCAAGAACATTAAAACTAGGATTTAAAGAAGATTGCTTTTTTAAATCTTGAAAAATTTCATCTTCATTTTTACCTTTCACCATATTTATTAAAAGTGGAACTTCATCATACTTTTCAAGTAAGGGTGTAATTTCTCTAGAAAAATCAAGAATCACAGGTCCTCGTAAACCTTTTGAAGTAAAAATTAAATCTCCAATGGCCTTTAGTTTTTTTGCCTTTTTTAAATCAATTCGTACAATTGCTTTTGCAATTGTATCAGCTGTACAATTTGCCACCCAAGTCTCTTTAGTATA